>JAFPBP010000008.1 GCA_017424085.1 Clostridia bacterium | reverse complement strand
TTCATCTCCCCTGCGGCGATCACGGACCCGATGAGGCGTCCTGCGGGCATGAAGCCCACGTTTGCCCCCACCAAAAACAGAACCAAGCCCACGTAGGTATACAACAAACCGACACAGATACGCTCAAACTGGTGACGGCTGAAGCGACGGAAGAAGACCTGAAATACGATCAGAACGCCCACGATGGGCAAAAACGCCATAAGGACCTCAGCGGCGTAATGAGGAAACCCCTGCAGGAAGGCAGAAAACGCCTCTTTTGTAGTTTCAGCAACGGTAATGACTTCGGGGGACGCCTCCGCATCGGACTGAAAGCACAGCCCCAAAATCAGCACGGAGAGAATGGGACCGATGCTGCAAAGAGCAATGAGACCGAAGCTGTTTTCCTGGGCGTTTTTGGATTTACCCATGGATGCGATACCTGCGCCCAACGCCATAATGAAGGGCACGGTGATGGGACCCGTGGTCACTCCGCCCGAGTCAAAGGAGGTGGGAACGAAGCGATCGGACACGAACAGAGCGAAGATCATCGCCACCGCGTAAAAGATCAGCAGAAGACGGGACAGGGGAATTCCCTTGCGGGTGCGGATGACCGAGATCACAAGGAACAAGCCCACGCCCAGCGCCACGCTCATGACCAGAACCACGTTGGGAACGGCGGGCATCTGCTCCGCCAGGACCTGCAGGTCGGGCTCGGCGATGGTGATCAGAATGCCCAGGACAAAGCTGACGAGGATTGGGACGATCATTTTTTTGGAGCGGCTCAGCTGTGCGCCGATACCTTCGCCCAAGGGTTGCATGGACATACCCGAACCGATGGTAAAAAAGCTCATTCCCAGGATCAGCAAAAGCGTACCGAACAGAAACATGACCAACACCCCCGATTGCATGGGAGCAAAGGTCACGCTGAGAATGAGAACGATGGCGAAGATCGGCAGCACCGACTGAAGAGACTCCTTGAGAGCGTTGGTCAGATACTTCACGGTGCACCTCGAACGGTATGGTAGGGGTTAATTTAGTATGATAACATTATACCATAAAACACCACCGTTGTCAATCGCTTTTCCTTGAAAAGCAAGGATTTCCACAAAAAATTTCGGCAAAAAAGCAACGGTGCTCCAAGCGAGTCGGAGCACCGTAAAAAATCAGATTATTCGGTTATGCAATCACTTCGGGAGCGCGAACCACCACGGTGATCTCGTGCGCCATAAAGCCGTCGGCACGGGTAACGGTGATGTGCAGATTTTCGTAATCGAAGCTTGCCCCCTGCTCGGGAATGGACCCCAGGCGCTCGGTCAGCCAGCCGTTGACGGTGGATGCCTGGGTCTCATCGGGCTCAAGATCGAAGAACTCAAAGAAATCCTCGGCAAAGACCGAACAGAGAACCCGATAGGTATCGTCGCTCAGCTTAACGAAGCTTTCCACAGGCTCATCCCGTTCGTCCCAGATCTCACCCACGATCTCCTCCAGAATATCCTCCATGGTCACGATGCCCGACGTTCCGCCGTATTCGTTGACCACGACCACGATGTGATTGCGGGTTTTCTGCATATCCTTGAAGACCGTATCAAGATGCGCGTTCTCGGGCACAAAGGTGGGCTGGAACAAGGCGTCGTCCAGGGTAAACCCGGGGCGGGTGTGGCGCAGAAGGTAATCGCGGGCGTACAGGATGCCCACCACGTTGTCGGTGGTCTCCTCGTACACGGGGATGCGGGAAAAGCCATCCTGCTCGATGGAGCGCAGGATCTCCTCCTCCGTGGCGTCCTTGGACAGGAACACGATGGAGCGGCGGGGAGTCATCACGTCTTCTGCGGTTTTTCCATCCAGCTTGAAAACGTTTTTAATGTATTCAATATCATTTTGGTCAAGGCTTCCTTCATCGGCGCCTGCGTCCAGCATGAGAACGATGTCCTCCTCCGAAACGGGAGCCTCCTTTTCATTGGGATCCACCCGAAGCAGGCGAAGCACGCCGTTGGTGGATACGCTCAGCAGCCAGATGATGGGCTTGAGCACCGTTGCAAGAAAGGAGATCACGCCGCAAACCGCCTCGGCGAGCTTTTCCTTGTGCTTCATTGCCACCCGCTTGGGAACCAGCTCACCCAAAACGAGGGTAAAGAAGGACAAGATCAGGGTGATGACCACCACGGCGACGGTGTCAATGAGCGCCGCTTGGGATGCGGGGACCGCAAAGGTCTTGATCACGAACTCGGACAGGCGCTCGGCAAAATTATCTGCCGCAAAGGCGGAGCCCAAAAATCCCGCAAGGGTGATGCCGATCTGAATGGTGGACAGAAACTGAGTGGGCTCCTCCACCATTTTCAGCATGCGGACCGCTTTTTTGTCGCCGTCCTCGGCGCGAGCCTTCAGCTTCTTCTCGTTCAGAGAGATCACTGCGATCTCGGTGGCGGCGAAGAATGCGTTTACCAAAATAAGGATAAATTGTAAAAATAACTGTTGTACTATGTCGGACATATCGTCTTCCTCCAAATATCATATCGTTTTCTTTCGTGTTTTTATTTGTTTCCGCCGTGAACGTCACAGCATCAAATAAAGCACGGGTCTGCGATACGGGAAGGGTTTGCCGACGGTAGATCTACTTCGGGGAAGGGGATCCATGAAACCAACTCCTTTTTTGAAATTTTGGGGTAAACTAAAAAAATCCCAACTTGAAATCAAGTTGGGATTTTTTGGTCCGAGCGGCGGGAGTCGAACCCACGGCCTCTTGAACCCCATTCAAGCGCGCTACCAAACTGCGCTACGCCCGGATGTCTCTTTTTGAGACCTAAGTATTATAGCACACTTTCTTCCTTTTTGCAAGAGGGGAAATGGATATTTTACAAATATTTCAAAATTGACTTGACAGAATGAAAAGTTTGTGGTATAATAAAGGAACAAGGGGGTCGTTTTCCCAAAAAGCGTCTGCGAATCTCCGCAGAAAATCCCCAAACGGAGTAAAAAGATAATAAAAACAGGAGGAACCCGTCATGCCTACGTCCACAACATTCAAGTATGAAACCAAGCGTAAGAACCTTTATCTGCGTGTTGCAAGAGGTCATTTTGCAACTACCAACTGTCACAGTAACTACTACATTGACGTGGTTGCCCAGAAAACCCGTTTGTCCGAAGCGCAAGCCGTCGCCGAGGAGCTGAGAACCAACTTCTATTACACGACAGTCGTCGATACCATCCTTTGTCTGGACGGGACCGAGGTCATCGGTGCCTGCCTTGCGGATCAGCTGGAAAAAGCGGAGTTCACCAACCTGAACGCCCACAAGTCGATCTACGTGGTCTCCCCCGAAACCACCAACACCAGCCAGCTTTTGTTCCGCGACAACATCGTTCCCATGATCGCAGGGAAAAACGTGCTGATCCTCGCTGTTTCCGTCGCGTCGGGCAAGACCGTTGAGGGAGCCATCGACGCAATCAATTATTACGGCGGCAAGGTATCGGGCATCTGTGCCATCTTCTCCACCGTGGAAAAATGCAGAGAATTCCCCGTCTATTCGGTCTTCGATCCCACCGACCTGCCCGATTATCATCAGTATCCCGCGCAGGATTGTCCTCTGTGCAAGGCGGGTCAGAAGATCGACGCGCTGGTCAACTGCCACGGATTCTCGAAGCTGTAATCCAATCGTCAATCATCGGGGGAACAACTCTTGCGGGTTGTTCCCTTCTTTTCAAGGAAGTTTATGGAAGAGATCAGAAATGCAATTTTGCTGGGCGTCAGCGACCGCCCCGATGCGGAGGCATCCATGGCAGAGCTGGAGCAGTTATCCGAAACTGCGGGGCTGACGGTCAAGGGTGTCCTGCTCCAGAAGCGAGAGCGCCCCGACCCCGCCACCTACATCGGCGCGGGAAAAAGCGAAGAGATGAAGGAATTCATCGAAAATCACGAGGTTCACCTCGCCGTTGCCAACGCTGAACTGACGGCGGGACAGATCCGAAATCTGGAGGATCGGCTGGACGTGGCGGTCATTGATCGTACCATGCTGATCCTGGATATTTTTGCGGGACGCGCCCGTTCCTCGGAGGGGCGTCTGCAGGTAGAGCTGGCGCAGTTGAAATACCGTCTGCCCCGCCTTGCGGGCTTGGGAGAAAGCCTGTCCCGTCTGGGCGGCGGGATCGGAACCCGCGGTCCCGGGGAGACCAAGCTGGAAACCGACCGCAGACACATCCGTCGGCGCATCAAGGCGCTGGAGGAGGCGCTGGAGGAGGTCAAGCAGCACCGTCAGACCACCCGTCGGGGTCGGCTGAAGGGTGGAAAGAACACGGCGGCACTGGTGGGATACACCAACGCAGGCAAATCCACCCTGCTGAACCGTCTCTGCGGAAGCGACGTTTATGCGGAAAATCAGCTTTTTGCAACCCTTGACCCCACGGTACGAAAGGTGGAGGGCGTTCAGGGAATCGAGATCCTGCTGTCCGACACGGTGGGATTTTTGCGTGACCTGCCCCATACCCTCATCGACGCCTTCCGCTCCACCTTGGAGGAATCGTTAAGCGCAGACCTGCTTCTTTTGGTGGTAGACGCCGCAGACCCCGAAGCGGAGGCTCGCCTTGGGGTTGTGCGGGAGTTATTGCACGATCTGGAGGCGGATCAAAAGCCCATTTTTTTGATCCTGAATAAGATCGACGCCGCAACCGAGGATCTTGCCCCATTCTACGCGGAGGCAAGTCGGGACAAAATGAAGGTCTTCCCCCTCTCGGCGCACACGGGCGAGGGGTGCGATCGGTTGAAGGAGGCTCTTTTGAGCCACTTCGCGGGAGAAGCGGAAAAAACGGTAGTGATCCCCTACGGAGACGGCGCCGCGCTGGCGGCCCTTTATCGGGATCGGGTCATCCTGAAGCGGGAGGAGACCGAGGACGGGATCCGCATCACCTACCGAACCCATCATTCATAAAAACCAACGAGGCGCACTTCGAAATGAAGTGCGCCTCTGCTTGCGTATTCTCTTATTTTTTCAGCATTTCTTCCAATGCGGGACGCATTGCCTGCGCCATGCGGTAGAAGCCGAGATCTGTGGGGTGGGTTCCGTCTACGGTGCATTCCAGCTCCGCATCTCCGTCAAACATGGCAGAGCCGTCCACAAACCAAAGATTCTCATCCCCCTCCGCCTTCAGAAGCTCGTAATTGCTGCGGATCAAATCGCGACGGTCCATAAACATCCCCCCGTGGATCTTTGCATCGGGAGCGGAGACCATGAGAATGGGAAGATCGGGGTGAGCGGCGCGGATCTTGCGGAAGAAGGGCAGATGATGTTCCTTCAGAAAATCGTAATTGGGAGAGTTATGATCGAAGTCGTATACGAACGCCTTCATTTTGAGAGAATTGATATAATCCGCCATGGCATCCTCGGCACGGCAGGCGCCCGAAAAGCCAAGGTTATAATAATTCAGATTCAACCAGCGGCACAGATGCCCCTGATACAGGGTTCCCGGACGGGAGGCGCATCCCCCTTGGGTGATGGAGGAGCCGTAGAAAACCACGGGCAGATCGTTGGCGTAGGGGGCGGCAGGCTTGAGGATCGCATCCTTTTTCAGCGCGATATACAGCTCCTGCACTCCGTCATAGAGGGGGAAGTTGAGCGTGTAATCCCGTTCAACCCCATCGGTTTTGAAGGGAGAGGAGTACCCGTCCGTCTGATTGTGAGGAGGCACGAAGGATTTGTAATGGACCTCCCCGTTCTCGGTTTCACGGTACAGATCGAAGCCCGATTGTCCGCAGAGGGTCATGTGCCCCATGGGAATGCGGGGCTTTCGGACCACGCGAATGCCGATGAACGACGAATTGGTACGAAAGCGCAGGCGACCGCCCGAGGTATGATAATTCAGATTCGCAACGCTGGGAGAAACCGATTCTGCAATTTCCACGGGCAAACGAACGTAGCAGCCCTTTTCTTCGTTGTAAGAAATTCCGTACAGCGAAAAGGCGGCGGATTTCGCATCCAGCCAGACCAGATCGGGCTCGTTGATGTCGGTTTCGATTTTCAGATTGGGATCGATGTCTTCAATACGCATAAAACGCACCTCCGATGCTTTTTCTTTATTATAGCGGATTTTACCGTTCAATGCAATATTGAAGGAGAATTTGTCACCATTTTTTGCGTTTTTTTGAACTTCTCCCCGGGAGTATTGCAATCAGCGTACAAAACTGATATAATGAAGCGGTATTGAATTTTGAAAGGCGTGATCGCATCGTGAAACGGGCAAGCGGCGTTCTGCTGCACGTATCGTCCCTGTGGGGCGATTATTCGGAGGGGACCTTCGGAGCGGCAAAGGAATGGATCGACTTTCTGGCGGAATGCGGATTCTCCTATTGGCAAACCCTCCCCTTCTGTCTTCCCGATGAATACAATTCCCCCTATTGCTCTCTGAGCACCTTCAGCGTAAACCCCTTCTTCATCGACCTTCCCACCCTGCACGAGGAGGGACTGCTCACCTCGGAGGAGCTGGAACAAGCCCTGCAGAAGACACCCTATCGATGCGAATTCGACCGCCTGCAGAAGGAGCGGCTTTCCCTTCTGGGCAAGGCGGCGGCACGGTTTGAGGATCAAGCGGCGCTGAACGCCTTCTTTTCAGATCATCCCCGCACGGCGGATTTCTGCCGCTTTATGGCGATCCGTGCCACCAACGGGGAAAAGCCCTGGACCGAATGGACCGACGAGACCGAGGACGCAGAGGTCCTGCGGCTCTGGAGGTTCGTGCAGTATGAATTTTTCAAGCAATGGATGGAGATCAAGTCCTACGCCAACAGAAATGGCATTTCCATCATCGGCGATATTCCCATCTACGTGGCGCTGAACAGCTCCGACGTCTGGGCGGCACCCGAGCAATTTTTACTGGATCGGGAAAACAAGCCCTTGGGCGTGGCGGGGGTCCCGCCCGACTACTTCAGCGAGGACGGTCAGCTGTGGGGCAATCCCCTGTACGACTGGAAACGCATGAAGCAGGACGGATACGCCTGGTGGAAGGATCGCATCCGCTTTATGACCGAGCTCTTTGACGGAGTTCGTATCGATCACTTCCGCGGGCTGGAATCCTATTATTCCATCCCCACGGGTGAAACCACCGCCCGCAACGGCAAATGGGTCAAGGGACCGGGGATGAGTCTGATCCGCGCTCTGAAGGAGGTCTGTCCCGACCGTCTCCTCATTGCAGAGGATCTGGGCGTGATCACTCCGCAGGTGCAAAAGCTGGTCAAGGACAGCGGATTTCCGGGGATGAGGGTCTTCCAATTCGGATTTTTGGGAGACGAAAACTCGCCCCATCTCCCCCACAATTACGATAACCATTGCATTGCCTACACGGGAACCCACGATAACAACACCCTCTTGGGATACATCTGGGAGCTGGACGACGAAACGCGGCGCACGGTTCTGCGCTATTGCGGCTACACGGGCGACGATTGGGACAACGGCTACGACGAAATCCTTCGCACCATGTTTTCGAGCCACGCGGGCCTTCTGATCCTGCCGATCCAGGATCTTCTCCTGTACGGAAGCGACACCCGTCTGAACACCCCCGGCACCAGCGACGACAACTGGTCCTACCGAATCACGAAGGAGCAGCTGGAGCGGTTGGATAAACAAAAATTCTTGAATTGGAACCGCCTTTACGGACGGATTTAAGGAGTAATTAATATGGGAAAGAAAGTAATCCTCGTATCCATCGACGGCATGCGCCCCGACGGATTTCTGCAATGCGGCAACCCCTTCTGCAAAACCATGATGACCGATTGGGCGTACACCCTCACGGCGAAGACCGTCTACCCCTCGGTGACCCTGCCCTGCCACATGTCCATGTTCCACAGCGTTCCCCCCGAGCGCCACGGGATCACCACCAACCTCTACATGCCTCCCGTGCGCCCCATTGACGGCATTGCGGAGGTCTTCAAGCAGGCAAAGAAGAAAAACGCCATCTTCTACGGCTGGGAGCCCCTGCGCGATATCTGCCGCCCCGGAACCATGAAGCACGGCGTTTACCACAACGCCCTGGCGCATGAGGACACCGACCGCAGACTGACCGAAGAAGCGGTGGATTACATCAAGAAGGAAGCCCCCGATTTCGTATTCCTTTACATGGTGGAGACCGACGAAAAGGGCGGTCACGATGCAGGCTGGATGAGCGAGAAATATCTGCATCACATCGCGGTTGCCATCGATTGCGTCAAGCGGGTCAGCGAGGAATTCCCCGACTACGAGATCGTGGTCACGGCAGATCACGGCGGGCACGACCGCTGCCACGGCTCCGACAAGCCCGAGGATATGACCATCCCCATGTTCTTCAAGACCGACCGTCTGGAGGCAGGCAAGGAGCTGACCGACGTTTCCCTGTTGGATATTGCACCCACCGTCATTGAGCTTGCAGGTCTGGAGCCCGCTCCCGAATGGGAAGGAAAATCCTTGGTCTGAGGTTGTTTCTTAAACCGATTCGGTTTATTTCAGAACTGTTTTTACAAGACGTAACTGCGAAAAAATCCGACAACGGAGATAGTTTCATCCGTTGTCGGAGATAAAAAAAAGAGAAGGCGATGAATCGAACGGTTCATCGCCTCGTTTTTTAGTCGCTTCCCAAAGATCCGGGGTTGTGACTCCAGGCTTTATCGGTGTCGGATTTGATATAGGTGCGCAGAATGGACTT
>JAFPBP010000122.1 GCA_017424085.1 Clostridia bacterium | reverse complement strand
GCTCCCGTTCCCAGCGCAGGCGGTTATCTGTCTACGGTCAACACCCGCTTCGCCAAGACCGTCCCCTTAAACAAGATGGTCAAGGAGGTCGCCAAGTACAACGGTTGCCACGTGGTGGATCTGGTAGATGCCTTTGATCTGGATCCCGACGGAGACGGCAAGGTGGTTCAGGAGGATTTTGACCGCTTCCAGACTTACTTCCACAACGATCCTCACCCCAATGCCGAGGGCTTCGACGTCATCACCGATGCCTTCGTGGATGCCGTTCGCAAGAACAGTAAGTTCAACAAGTAATTTCCTTTCTATAAAAAACTCCCCGCGATTCTTCGCGGGGAGCTTTTTGTTGGATATGGAAAATAGCGGGGATAGCCTGCGCTGGTAGTGGGAGAGTGTCACTCGGTCACAAGACCCAGCTTGGCCAGCTTCTCTATGAGTCCGAGAACGTCCTCACGGAGGGTATCGGCATCAACGTCATATGCTCGGGTCATGTCGGCCACGATCTCTTCAATGGACTTCCCCTCGACCAGGGCATCCCAGATCTCGGCACCGGTGGGTGTCAGGACAAAAAGGCCGTTGTGCTCCAGGGCGGAGTCGCCGACGGGGATCAGAATATCCTCGCCTGCCACGTTGCGGCGGATGACGTTGGGATTCGTTTTAACGGTCTTCATGGCTTCTTGCCTCCTCAGAACAGTATTTTTCACGGGTGATGCGGTGAAGCTCGCGGGTCATTTCACAGATATAGGCGGGACGGACGGTGGTGTCTCCCTCCTCGCAGAGGGTAGCGGCGGCGCATACGGGGCATTTTGCCCGCTGGGGACAGTCGGTGCAGACCGCGGGGAGCGTGAGGCTCTCCACGTAGGCGCGAACCTTTTCCCAGGCACCTGCGAAGCCCATTTGGGGAATGGAATAGCCGTCTGTGGGGAACATACCGCAGGGAAGCATCCGCCCATCCCAGGTGACCCAGAAGGTACTGCGCCCCGCGCGGCACTTGACGTGCTCGCCGCTGCCGTCCACGCAATCGTCTGCCTCGGGAGGCAGGGCACCGTCGCCAAGCTCAGCCAGCTTTTCGGGGAGCATGAATTGCTCGCGGCACTGCAACAGATAACGAGCGGCCTCATGGGGGGCAAAGCGGTGGGGGGCTTCACCGAACCGACCTCCGTTGACACGGACGGGCGGGAACATATAGGTGGTTCCCTTGACGGGGACGTCCAGATCCCTGCCGGCTTGATAGATGGCCGCGATATCGTCCTTGTTATAGGGCGTGATGGTGGCGTTGACCCGAACCTGGATGCCTGCCTCACGCAGCTTGCGGATGTTGCCCACAACGGTATCAAAGGCGGGACGGCCGCACAGAGCCTCGTAGGTCTCGTTGCTCCCGCCGTACAGGGTGATGTTGAAGCGCAGGGGGGGATCCTTTCGGAAAAAGGAAATCAGCTCGTCGGTGAGCAGGGAACCGTTGCTGTTGATGGAGATCAGAAGCCCCATCCGCTTCATGCCCGTATAGATCTCCTTGAAATCCTTGTGCAGGAAGGGCTCGCCTCCCGTCAGCAGGACAAAGACCATGCCCGCATCCCGTGCTTCCTTGGCGATGCGTAGCCAATCCTTGCCGCTCAAGGCATCCGGCTTTGTGTTGTCATGGACATAGCACATACGGCAGTTGAAGTTGCATTTGGCCGTCAACTCAAAATTTCCTGTGAAGGGGATTCCCAGGAAGGCGGCCTTGCGGTGCATGTAAGCCCCCCAAAGAGGCTCGCGGTCGCTGCCTACGGGAGCAGGGCGTTTCACTTGTTCCATAAAGCTTTCTCCAAATAGTCCACAGACGAGGGATGATTGATGCAGGCGTAGGATACGACACGGGCAGAGGAGACCAGATCGCAGAGCAAAGAGATCAGACGCCCGCGGGAGGCCGCGTCGGCCGCGGTGAAGGCACACTGGGGAATGGTGCGGCTGAGGAAGACTGAGGGCGGAAGGGGACGGAGGGTGTTCTCCGCTCCCTGGGACAGAAGAACAACGGTATCCACAGGCAGGATCACGCTGTCGGTATAGCCGGCACTTCCCATGGCCCAGCACCCCGTGGCATAAAAGACGTTGTCCTTCTTGAACAGAATGACGCGATCCTCGTTGATCACCGCGCATCCGCGTTCATCCCGCCAGAAATGGGCTTGGGTAGACTTTCCCGT
>JAFPBP010000121.1 GCA_017424085.1 Clostridia bacterium | reverse complement strand
TGTTCGTGATCGATCCCTGGCTGATCCTGTTCGGGCTGTTCCCCCTGCTGTTGGGATTCTTTCGCCGTCTGGAAAACGTGGCGCGCCACGATCTTTCCAGCGAGAATAAGCCCATCAACCGCCGTGCCAATTACGTGCGGCGCACCTTCTACCTGAATGAATACGCCAAGGAAATGCGGATCGGCGGGATGTACGACGCCATGCTGCAGGATCTGCGGGAAACCTTCGGGGAATACCGCCGCGTGTTGAAAAAATACGGCACGCGACAGGCGATCTACGGTTATATTCAGCGGGTGGGGTTGGAGGTTGTCACCATTTTGGGTGCGACTCTCTATGCGGTCTGGAGCGCCATGTGTCTCGGCAGCGAAAACGGCGGGATGCAGGTGGGGGACTGCATTGTGGTCCTGGGCTCCATCGGTACTATTTCCTATTGTCTGAATAACTTAGTGCAGAATTTCGCAGAATTCGGCGAGCACGCCTTATTCTTGGATGACGTGCGCTATTTTCTGGATTATCAGCCCACCGTCACCGACGGTTCTCTGCCTGCGCCCGCAGACGGGGGCGAGATGGAGGTTCGCAACCTGAGCTTCCGTTACGAGGGAAGCGAGCGGGATACCCTGCACGACGTGAATTTCGTCTGGCACAAGGGGGAACGGATCGCCCTTGTTGGGAGCAACGGATCGGGGAAGACCACGCTGGTGAAGCTGCTTCTTCGGTTGTACGACCCACGGGAGGGGGAGATCCTGGTGAACGGACAGAACATCAAGTCTTTTTCCCAATCCTCCTATCGGGAATGCTTCAGCACGGTCTTTCAGGATTTCAAAATGTTCTCCATGAGCGTGAAGGACAACGTTCTGCTCCGTCTGCCCAAGGAGGGGGACGAGGAATTGGTGACGCACGCCCTGCAGGAGAGCGGCGCCTACAACAAAATTCAGCGGTTTGAAAAGGGCTTGGATACCATTCTGACCCGTGAATTCGACGATAAGGGCGAAAACCTGTCCATCGGGGAGCAACAAAAGCTGTCCTTGGCGCGGGTCTTTGCCGATTACAGTCCCTTCGTTCTGCTGGACGAGCCCTCCAGCGCTCTGGACCCCATTGCGGAATACACCATGTTCGAAAACATGATGCGAGCCACCCAAGGGCGGAGCGTGATCTTCATTTCCCATCGCCTGTCCTCTGCCGTGCTGGCAGATCGGGTGATCCTGATGGACGGGGGCACCGTGGCGGAATGCGGAACCCACGCGGAGCTGATGGCGAAGAACGGGAAATATGCCGCCATGTTCCATCGGCAGGCGGAGAATTATCTGGGAAGCGAGGTGAGCGCCCATGAGTAAGCGACCGAAGCAGAAGCTTTCCTCCATCGTGCGGAATAATCTGATCATGCTGGGCAAGATCGCCAAGCACACGCCCGACTACTTCCTTCTCATGATCGTGGAAGGGGTGATCTGGGGCGCCATCAATTCGGCGGCGGCGTTGTTCAATTATAACCTGCTCAACGCCGTGGATGCGGGCACCGATTTCTGGTATGCGGTGCGGATCATTGCCGTGATGGCGGGCTTTTACCTGCTGGCGTACGCCTTTGACAAGTGGTATTGGTGCATCAAAAATCCTCTTATGAGGCAAAAGCTGCACCTTCGCATGCACGAGGAATTGTTTATCAAGGCACGTTCCATGGACCTGGCGTGCTTCGATGATCCCGAGTTCTATAACGATTTCGTCTGGGCGATGGATCAATCGGATAAGCGGGCGGTGGAGGTCATCGAGGACACGGGCAAGCTGATCAATCGGGTGGTTTCATCCTTCACCCTGTTCGGCATCCTGTTCACCGTGGATCCCTTCATCGGGCTGATTTTGTTTCTGTCGTCCTGCGTAACGGTGGTCTGCAACCTTGTGGGGAATAAGGTCAGCTTCCGCCATAACAAGGAGACCAACCCCCTCTTCCGAAAGAAAAACTATATCAATCGGGTCTACCATCTCTCCGACTACGCCAAGGAGCTGCGGATCCGCCGTGCCGACGATCTTCTGATGCGGGAGTATGACGAGAACACCGAGCAGATCATCCGTGCCGACCGCAAATACGGAAAGAAATATTTCTTCCTGTACGGACTGGGCTGGCAGGCGGTTGGGAATCTGACCTTCTACGCCATCGTGCTCTACATGATCTATCT
>JAFPBP010000120.1 GCA_017424085.1 Clostridia bacterium | reverse complement strand
GAGGGGAATGATGAGGACCACACCCAGAATGATGATCAGCGTGGTAACGATGCTGGAGACGGCAATGGCGATGGTGGAGACCACCTCGCCCTCCTCGGAATTGGCTTTCACCTGCGCCTGCTCCAGAGCGTTAAGGGCACAGGGAAGCTTCAGGTTGGAGATGTTGCCCGTAACGAAGGACAGATAGGAGCCGCCTGCGCCCAGCATGGGGATATACGTAATGGTCTCCACCACGCCCACCGCCCAATACATGGGAGCGGTGAGGAGAAGACCTCCGAGCAGCCCCTGCCAATCGGGCAGAACGCCGAAGATCACGCACAAAACCACGGGGAACGCCAAAAGGATGCCCGCCACGGACAGATTCCAGGCAGCACCCCAGCGGTACACCTGATCCATATAAGTCATTTCACGCTTCATATCGGCACCTCCTTAACCCAGCCAAGCCGTCAGAGGAATGGCGCTTGCCATCCCGAGGATGAGGCTTGCGGGCAATGCATAGTCGGCAAGCCAGCGGGCTTTTTCGACCTTTTTGGACAAAACGCCGCAGATCACCATGACCACGGCAGAGACCAGCATAACAAGAACGGGGATCAGTCCCTTGAATTCGCCCACGAAAATATCGGAGAAATCGCAGAACACGATGCCCACGAAGGCGGAGATCATCCCCAAAAACAGAGCGGACTGGAACACGTCTGCCCATTTCTTATCCCGCTTTTCCAGCTTGCTCATGCCGCTTTGCAGGCGCTTGCAGAGGACGGGGACCAGCCAGATGCCCACCATGATGCTGATGGTCATGACCAGCGCCACGGTCACGTACTGGGAGGCGTTGGGGGTGGTCACGGCGGACAAGCCCATGGCACCCAGCGTGTTGCTGGCGGCAAGCATTTCATAGGACAGGGATCCCACCACGCTCAGACGGAGCCAAGGGAGAGCGACGCCCAGCTGCTTGGACAGGGTCAGAACGCCGATGACGATGGAGACGGCGGGCGCCACGGTGAAGACGGCGGCGGTGGTTGCGATCTTGCGAAGCTTTTTCTTGTCGATCCCCAGCTGAACGCCCCGCTTCCACGCCTTGACGAGGAAGAACACCGATTGCGCCAGCACCACGGCGATGACGGCGGCAACGAGGACGTACAGGAGCGGATGGTTGATGTTGAATTCCATACGAAAAACTCCTTTTCCTTTGATGAAGGTTCTTTTCTATATCATACCATATTTTTACGAAAATTGCAAGCCCAAACGGGCAAAAAAATTCCCCGCATCCCAAAAGATACGGGGAAAAGATCAGATTTCGGTGATCACGTAGCCCTCCCGATCGATCTCGGGGGCAAGAACGCGCCAGCCTCGGCTGGTCTCCTTGGCAAGGCGGCTCGCCAGACGGAGAGAGAAGGTCAGGTTGTCGGTGAGGGCAAGAACGGTGGGACCCGCTCCGCTGATGCAAACGCCCAGCGCACCCTCCTCCAGAGCTGCGGCACGGACGATATCGTATTCCGCAATGAGGGATTCCCGATAGGGCTGATGGAGCCGATCCCGCAGGGCGCGGGTGATGACCGGCTTGTTGCCCGTTTCCAGCGCCTTGAGAAGCACGGCACCGTGGGAGAGATTGTAGACCGCATCGGCGTAGGTCGTTTTCGCGGGCAACGCCTTACGCGCCACGGAGGTGGATAACTCAAACTCGGGGACGCAGACCACGAACCGCAGGTCCTTCGCCATTTCAAAGCGGACCGTATCGGGCAGCCCCTCCTCCACCATGGAAGCGGTCAAGCCTCCGTAGAAGGCGGGCGCCAGATTATCGGGGTGCCCCTCCAGCCGCATTGCCAGCTCCAGCATCTTCCGATCGTCGAAGGGATATCCCGCCACGGCGTTTGCGGCAACCACGCCTGCCACGATCATGGCGGCGCTGGAGCCCAAGCCGCGGGACAGAGGGATATTCGCCTCCATATCCATGCGAAGCCCCTCAAAGGGAACTCCCGCCGCCTCCAGCGTCATGAGATAGGCGCGGACGGTGAGGTTCTTCTCGTTGCGGTATTTTTTGGGGCAACCGGTAATTTCCAGCCCCGAGGGAATGGTCTCAAAGGTGTAGGTATTGTAGATTCCCAGCGCACAGCCGAAGCTGTCGAACCCCGGCCCCAAATTGGCGGTGGTGGCGGGAACGCGAACGACGCATTTCATCCTTCCACCTTCTTCAATACGTAGTCAAGAATGGAATCCTTGGGGATCACGTCGGTATGAAGGACCTTCTTTTCCTTCAGATCTGCCAAGGCGGCGGGGACGGGAACGCCCGTGCGCTCGTTCAACTGCTCCATGACGCGGAATTCGTCCTCGTCGGGAGTCTCCCCCAGGGCGGTCAGCACCGACACGGGGAATTTATAGGGAGACGCGGTGGAAAGGATGATCACCTTTTCCGCAGGCTCGGTCTTCTTGTAGGCGGCGGCAACGTCCACGGCGACGGCGGTGTGGGTATCGCAGAGATAGCCGTAGGTCTCGTAGGTTCTGCCGATGGCGGCAAGAGTCTCGTCCTGGGAGCAGCAGCCCGCAAAGAAGGTCTTTTTCAGCTCCGCCAGAAGAGCGTCGTCCACGGTGTATTCCCCGATCTCGTTCAGCGCCTTCATGTAGCCCGCGATCTTGGCGTAATCGCCGTGGGCAGCAAGATAAAGCATCCGCTCCAGATTGCTGGAAACGAGAATATCCATGGAGGGGGAATTGGTGCGATGGAACACACGGCGGCGGTCGTAGCGCCCCGTGGTCAGAAATTCGGTCAAAACGTCGTTTTCGTTGGAGGCGCAGACCAAGCGGGCAACGGGAAGCCCCATGCACTTGGCAAAATAGCCCGCCAGAATATCGCCGAAGTTGCCCGTGGGAACCACGAAGCTCACGGGATCGCCCATGGCGATCTCCCCGGCGGCAACCAGATCGCAGTAGGATTTGTAGTAATACACGATCTGAGGCGCCAGACGTCCGATGTTGATGGAGTTTGCGCTGGACAGGCGGACGCCGTATTGGGTCAGATCCATCTTTGCGCAGGCGGCAAAGGTGTTCTTCACGCCGGTTTGCGCATCGTCAAAGTTGCCCTCGATGGCGCAGACCGTCACGTTCTTGCCCACCTGCGTTACCATCTGAGCCTTCTGAACGGCGCTGACACCGCCGTTGGGATAAAAGACGATGATGCCCGTGCCGTCCACGTCGTGGAAGCCCTCCAGAGCTGCCTTGCCCGTGTCGCCGCTGGTGGCGGTCAGGATCATGATCTTCTCTCGGATCCCCAGCTTCTTCTTCGCCTCGGTGATCAGAACGGGAAGCATGGAGAGCGCCACGTCCTTGAAGGCGGAGGTGGGTCCGCGGAACAGCTCCAGAACGTAATCCTGCCCAACCTTCACGGTGGGAGTCACGTCCTCGGTCTCGAACTTTCCGCCGTAGGCACGGCGAACCATGTCCGCCATCTCGGACTCGGAAAATTCGTCGAACAGGGTATGCAGGATCACCGCAGCCATTTCCTCAAAGGACTTGTCCGCCAGATCGGCGGGATCCACCTTCACCGAGGACAGATCCACGGGCAGATACAATCCGCCGTCGGGAGCGATGCCCTCCAGAATGGCTTGCAGAGAATTGACCCGATGATCGGAACGGGTGCTTTGATAGAACATAATACATTCCTCCGAAGTTGCGACCGACAGAGGCGGTCGAACGAAAATCTCTCTAACAGATATATTATTATACCACTTCTCGGGCGCTTTGTCAATGAATCGGAGCAAAAAATCTCCCGATCTTTCCGATAAATTTGTTTCAAAAATATGAAATTTGATTTTTTTCCAAAAAACCCTTGCATTTTGATAATTTATGTGTTATAATAAAGCACAATGAAATTCTGTGCCCTTTCGGCACACACGGAAAGGAATGACGACGATGAAGGACGGAATTCATCCCGTTTATGAAGACGCAACCGTCACTTGCGTCTGCGGTAACGTGATCCACACCCGCTCTACGAAGAAGGACATCCGCGTTGAAATTTGCTCCGCCTGCCATCCTTACTACACCGGCAAGCAGAAGCTGGTTGACACCGGCGGTCGCGTAGACCGTTTCAAGAAGAGATTCAACCTCAAATAAGAGAACCCCTTCAAGAAGAAAACAGAGGCATCCGCATTTGCGGGCGCCTCTCTTTTTTTGTCCGAAAAAAGCCGCAAACGACCCTTGACAAGAAGCCGAAAAAGTTGTATCATGAAGATAATCAAATCGGGGAGGAATCCGTTTATGACCGACATTATTTTCAGCTTCGACACCGAAGATTACGTGAATCCCAAATGCGCCGACGGCATCATCCGCTCCGCAGACCTGCTGCGGGAATACGGCTACCGCGGGTGCTATAACATCGTGGGCTACATGGCAGACGCTTTGGTGGAATGGGGGCGCACCGATATCGTGGAGAACCTGAAGCGGTACCACGAGATCGACTACCATTCCCACCGTCATTCCCATCACCCCACCATCAACGAGATCACCGACCGCGCCGACTATCAGGGCGCCTACGAGGATCTTCGGTGGGAGGAGAGCCGCGGGATCCGCAAGGTGAAGGAGTTATTTGACGTGGGCTTCATCCCCGCCGCCTGCCCTCCCGGAAACTCCACCTCCTACGTTGCCCATTATCTTTACGCCGATCTTGGATTTCCCATCTACGACGGGGACGAGATCTACGACAGCGTCCGCAGTCGCCCCGTCTCCACCTGTAACATCTGGGGAACCCACTACAACAAGGCGCTGGAAAACATGCTCTTCACCGCCACCGAGGAATCGCTGAAGGCGTATCTGGACGAAAAGGTGGCGACCCGTGATCTGTTCACCTTCTACCACCATCCCCAGCGCGCCTACGGCACCACCTTCTGCGATATCGACAACTTCAAGGGGGTCAACACCCCCAAGGATCAATGGCAGGAAACGGTGCTTCACACCGAGGAGGAGATCGAAACCTTCTATAAGAACTACCGCATCCTTCTGGAGCTGATCAAGAACGATCCCCGCTTCCGCGTGATCACCTACAAAGAGCTGGCAAGCCGACTGAACGATCGGGAGAGCCGCATTCTGACCCGCGCCGACCTTTCCGCCCTGCGGGAGCAGCTGACCGAAAAATTCTTCCCCGTCACCACCCCCGAATCCTATTGTCTGGCGGACCTGTTCCACGCCTGCCGTGAATTTTTGTGCGGCAAAAACGAGCATCGGTGCGGCAAGGTCTACGGATTTTTGGATACGCCCTACGCCGTCACCGAGCCCGTGACCCTGTCCGCCTCCGATCTGATCGCCACGGCGAAGGCATTGCGGGACGACGGATTTTTGCCCGAATACATTTACGTGAACGACCAAAAGATCGGTCCCGCCGATTGGATGCGCGCCGCCATGGCGGTGATCCTGGACGGGGCTGAGACCGTAACGGTCGCCCCCGACGCATGGCAGATCGATCTGGATCAGTTCCCCATGTATCGGGATCTGCGCTACAAAGACACCTGGGTCCATTGCGCCTCTCTGGAGGACAACTTCCTCACCAAGCGCTTCCGTCTCCAATCCTGGACCATCCGCCTGCCCAAGGGCACCCAACGCACCATCTTCTGAGCCCATAACGGGGACAGAGCCGAAAGGCTTTGTCCCCGTTTCTTTTTCTTGCGGGGCAAGCGTTTTTTATGTGACTTTTTGTAAAACTTCCGTAAGAAAAACTCATCCTTGCTTGACATTTCACCGAAATAATGTTAAACTTAAAGAAGAATTCTCCTATTAAGAGGACGACCTATTACATCATTTTCGGAGGAACTCCATGACAAAACGACAACGGAACGATTCCGCCCCCTGCCTTTGGGCATCGGGGAGCCTTCTGATCGTTTCCCTGATTCTGTTTTTCCTGCATTGGATCAGCCCCTATCTGCCCTATTTGCTGGCGGCGATCCTGTTGCTCTCCCTGTCTCTGGTGAATCTGATCCTTCTGATCTTCCGCAAGGATCCCCCCGAGGCGGAGGCTTTCCCCGCATCGGTGCCGCCCCCAGCATGCTTTGACGGGATCGAGGATCCAAAAAAGCGCCGTGCCGCCGAGCGCAAGGCACGCACCGCCGCACGATTGAATGCGCTGGAGGAATCCCTGTTCCGCATCAGCTGCCGCATTTACCGCCCCCTGCAATACCTGCTGCTTCTGATCGCCGTGGGCGGATCCTCTGCCCTGTTCATCCTCGCGCTGATCGTCCCGCCCGTGCAATCGGTCCTTCCCCCGTGGCAGCCGGTGCTGCTGGTGGCGCTTTTCGTGGGAGTCATCGTTCTGGACAAGCTCTGTAAGCACACAAGCGTCTCCGACGAGGGGAACGCCATGCTTCTGCGGAACGCGCGGGTCTTCTTTGCCCTGAGCAAATTCCTTCTCGCGGTTCTCGCCGCCTGCATGGCGCTGAGCATGCTTGGGATCTTCGACGCCACCGCTTACGTGGTATACCTGTTCGTCGCCCTGTTCTGCTACGTGGAGATCATGGTTGTTCTTTCTCTGGCGGTGCGGATCCTTCGCAAGGAGCTTGCCACCGCCCCCGGGATCGTGATCCTTCTCCCCTTCCTCAACGCAGACATCCGCGAGCTTGCGGTCCTGTCCTTTCTGGAGGAAAACACGGGGATCACCCTGCGGAGCCTCTGGAGCATCCGCTTTGCAAAATCCATCGTTCCCTATACCCTTGCGGGCGCGGCGCTCCTGTTCTGGCTTGCCACGGGCATCGTCTACGTGCAATCCCATCAGCAAGCCGCCGTTTATCGGCTGGGGGTCCTGCAGGACGAAATGCTCTCGCCGGGGCTCCACCTGACCCTCCCCTATCCCTTGGATAAAAGCGAGATCTACGATACCGAAACGGTGAACAAGATCACCATCGGATACAAATCCACCGCAAATCAGGACAATCTCTGGACCGAAGCCCACGGAGAAAGCGAATACCGCCTCCTGCTGGGAAGCGGAAACGAGCTGGTTTCCATCAACCTTCGCATTGAATACCGCATTTCCGATCTGAAGCAGTATCTGACCTACGGAGCACAGCCCGAGCGGATCTTAGAGGCGACGGCGTACGAGCTGGTCACCGAGCGGACCATCAACGCCGATCTGGAAACCTTCCTCTCCTCCAACCGCGAATTCTTCGCCGAGACGCTGAGGGATCAGCTGACCGAGCGCATCGCTCTGCGAAACACGGGGCTTGAGGTGATCAACGTGATCATGGAAAGCATTCACCCGCCCGTGGAGGTGGCGCAGGTCTATCAGGCATTCATCGGCGCCGAGATCGACGCTGAGCAAAAGATTCTGGAGGCACTGGGAAAATCCGCCGAAACGGTAGCAAAGGCAGAGGCGCTCCATCAGCAGATTATCAACAATGCCAGAGTCAACCACGCAGATGCCGTGGCATCGGCGCACTCCGAGGTAGCGGAATTCATGGCTGCCGTGGAGGCATCCGCCGACCATCCCGACGAATACGTCTATTACAAATATCTGAAAGCCATTCAAACCGCCTACAGACAGTCCGCGCTGGTGATCGTGGGCAACGGCGTGGACACCTCCCGCCTGTATTTCGGAAAATTCACCACCACCGTATCGTAACGAAGGAGTACCGATCATGAAACAAGAACTCAATCAACTCTCCCCCGAAACCAAAAAGACGGGAAAGCGCTCCGGGGTCCTGCTCAAGGTCCTGCTTGCGCTGGTGCTTCTGACGGTTGTGGGATATTTCGGATTTACCTGCGAGGTCCGTGAAGGAAGCTGTGCGGTGATCCTGCGCTTCGGCGCTCCCCGTGCGGAGATTACCGAGGCGGGGCTCTATTTCAAGCTCCCCTGGCCCTTTGAGACCGTCACCACCTACGACGGCAGACTGCAGTATCTGGAATCCAATTCCCTGGAGACCACCACCCACGACAACCGCAACATCATTCTGCAATCCTACGCTCTTTGGTCGGTCAGCGATCCCCTGCTCTTCCACAACAGCGTCGGATCCCAGCAGAAGGTGGAATCCTACATCAACGATCAGATCTTCAACGCAACCAACAGCGTTCTCGGATCCTATAACCTTTCCGCGCTGGTCTCCCTGATCTCCGAGGAGATCCGCACCGAGGAGATCCAGAACAAGATCTTCACCATGGTAAAAACCAACTGCGAAAAGAGTTACGGGATCTCGGTCAGCGACGTGAGCATTTTGCGCATCTCCCTGCCCGAGACCAATCTGGAAAGCGTATTCGCCCAGATGCGTGCCGACCGTCAGAAGGACATTGACAGCATCATCGCAAAGGCACAGAGAGATGCGGACATCATCATCTCCGAAGCCGACACCGAATACTCCGAGATCATTGCCGACGCACAGATCCAAGCCGCCGAGATCTACGCCAAGACCGAGGCTGAGGTTGCAAAGATCTACGCCGAAGCCCAATCCGCAAATCTGGAGCTG
Organism: Clostridia bacterium; assembly: GCA_017424085.1. Taxonomy (GTDB): domain Bacteria; phylum Bacillota; class Clostridia; order Oscillospirales; family UBA644; genus RGIG995. Next base: position 5,818 of record JAFPBP010000120.1, on the reverse strand, counting down.
TACCGCTTCCTGAAGGAGCTGGACGTGATCGTCAACTCGGTGGCAAGCGACTCGGTTCTGGTGGTCACCTCCGATACCTATCCCTTCAACGTGCTTCTCAACTACGGAGATTCCCTCTCCAAGGAGGATGACCAGACCATCGTCAACGATCTGGAATACATTCTCACGCGGCTCCCCGAAAAGGATCGCACCGCTCTGATCGATGCGGTTCACGGTCTCATCGCCGACGCACAGAAGAATGCGGGAGGAGCAGCTCAATGAAGAAGGAATTCCTGGCAGACGTCCTTGCCACGGTCTCCCGTTGCTTCGTCGTTCTCATCGTGATCGTCCTTGTGGGCATTGCCTGCTCGGGGATCCGCGTGGTCAAGAGCGGCGAGGTTGCGCTGGTGCTTCGGTTCGGAAAGCTGGTGGGAGACACGGCGGAGGAGCAGATCCACAAGCCCGGATTGCTCTTCTGCTTCCCCTATTTCATCGACGAAGTGGTCACCGTGCCCATTGACAGCGTTCTGCAGCAAACCGTATCCACCCATTATTCCGACAGCGAGATCGTCAACCGTCACACCTGCGGCTACGTGATCACGGGGGATCAGAACATCGCCCTGATCAGCGCCTCGGTGAAATACGTGATCTCCGACCCCGTGGCGTACACGCTGAACGTGAATCGGGCAGACGATATCATCCACGCCTGTCTGAGCAACGCCATGCTGGAGCAGGCGGCAAAAACCGCCGTGGACGACATCCTTACGGCGGGGAAGGAAGCCTATGCGACCGAGGTCTTCGCATCCTCGCAGGCAAAGCTGGACCAAGCCGCTCTGGGCATCTCCCTGCAGGCGCTGGAGCTGACCAACGTAAGCATGCCCGAGGAGGTGCGCGAGGTCTACGAGCAGGTCAACGCCGCCACCGTCAAGGCGAGCACCCTTCTGGAGGAGGCGCAGCAATACCGTAACACCTGGATCCCCTATGCGGAATCGGTTGCCAATACGGTGCTCAACTCCGCCACGGGCAACTACGCCGAAGCCATCTCCGCGGCAACCTCCGATCTGGCGGAATTTTACGGGGTTCTGGAGGAATACAAGGCGGCGCCCGACGTGGTGCGCGCACGCGTGTACAACACGAAAATGTCGATTGTCATGTCGAAGATCGGCAAGGTCCGTCTGGTAGACGACGGAAACAGCAAGATCTTCCTTGACGTGGGCGCAGACACAATGGAGTAAGCTATGAAAAACATCAATCATACGGGCTCGGACCATCTGGAATCCCTCTCCAAAAACGGACTGAGCCAATCCAAGCGAAGACAGCTGAAGAGCGAGATCCTCAGCGCCGCCGTGGCTTTGGTCTGCATCTTCATCGGTTGGATCTATCAGACCTTTTTCCCTGCCAACGTCATGGTGCCTCCCCTGCTTTACACCGTCGGATTTCTGGTCGAAGGCATTCCCGTCTTTTACTCGGCGATCAAGGGAATTTTCTCCCGCGATTTCACCAACGCCATGGAAATGCTGGTCTCCATTGCCATCATCGCCTGCTATCTCTCGGGGGAGCTGATCCTTTCGGTCATCATCCCGCTGATCCTGAACGTGGCGCACTTTTTGGAGGAGCGAAGCATCGTGGGCGGTCGGGACATCATCGACGGACTGAAGCAGATGCAACAGACCTCCGCCATCCTGCTCAAGGACGGAGAAGAGATCCGAACCGATGCGAAGGATCTGCAGATCGGGCAGATCATTTTGGTCAAGCCCGGGGCGGGCGTCCCCATCGACGGAACGGTGGTGGGCGGAGAATCCCACATCGATCAGAAATCGCTCACGGGCGAGCCCGAGCCCGTGCGGGTGACGGAGGGATCCCCCGTCTACGCAGGCACGGTCAATCTGGATTCCCCCCTGACCGTAGAGGTGAAAAAGCCCTTCGTGGACACCTCCTTCTCCCATATCCTCTCCTTTTTGGAAAAAGCCGAACGCATATCCGTGCCCGAATCGCGGCTCATCGACCGCTTCATGCGGTATTATATCCCCTTCGTTCTGGCATTGGCGGGCGCCGTTGCCATTTTCGCGGGGGACCTGTCCAAGGCCATCGCCATTCTGGTGGTGTCCTGCCCCTGCGGACAGATGCTTGTCAGCTCCGCCCCCATGATCGCCGCCCTTTCGGTGGCAACCAAGCGAGGCATTCTGATCAAAAACTCCAAGTTCATTGAAGAGCTGAACGAGATCGATACGGTGGTCTTCGACAAAACGGGAACCCTCACCAAGGGCGAGCTGTCCCTCACCGATTGCGTTTGCGCCGAGGGCGTAAGCCGAGAATCGGTCCTTGCGGCGGCAATGGTCCTTGCCAACGGATCCGCCCATCCCATTTCCCGCGCGGTGGTCGCCGCATGGGAGGGTCCCACGCCTCCCCTGGCGCAGGTGCAGGAGATCTCGGGAAGCGGCTTGCAGGCAACCCTCGGCGAATCGGTATTCCGCTTCGGAAACGAGGCCTGGCTTGCATCCCTGGGGATCACGGTTCCCGACGAAATGCGAACCGCCTGCCGCGGCTCGGTCAGCTACGTGACCAAGGATGCGGCGCTTCTGGGCGCCTTGTGCTTCAACGATACCCCCCGCCCCGAGGCAAAAGACACCGTAGAGCGGCTCAAGGAGCTGAACGTGACCCGCATGGTCATGCTCACGGGGGACCGAAACGAGGTTGCGGAGCGCATCTGCAACGAAACGGGAGTTCCCGAATGGAGAGCGCAGCTTCTCCCCGAGGATAAATTCGCCGCCATCCGTGATCTGAAAAAGGACCGTTGCGTCCTCGCCATCGGGGACGGCATCAACGACGCTCTGGCGCTGAAGGAAGCCCACGTGGGCATCGCCATGGGCGCCATCGGATCGGATCTGGCGATCCAATCCGCCGACATCGCCCTGATGAGCGACAATCTGTCCAACCTGCCCTTCGCCGTGACGCTGGCGCGCCGCACGCGGCAGATCATTTATCAGAATCTGGTTCTGTCTCTGGGCATCAGCTTTCTCATGATCCTTCTGTCCACCTTCGGGGTGATCAGCGTTCTTGCGGGATCGATCCTGCATAACGTGGGCGCCTTCGCCGTGATCCTGAACAGCTCGCGGATCCTGAAGTTCAACAAAAAATAAAATCCAAGGCAGAGAATGCAAGGTTCTCTGCCTTCTTTTTATCAAAATATCTATCTTTTTCCCAAAACATAAACAAAACCTTAACATTTGGGTGTTATACTAAATGCGAAAAACAATCCCTGCGGAGGTGGCACATGTTTAAGATCCTGATCGTAGAAGACGACAAAGAGCTGAATCAATCCGTATGCACCTTTCTCAACGGAAGCGGATACGAGGCGGTAGGGCGCTTCAACGCTCACGACGCCTACGACGCCCTGTACGAAACGACCTTTGATCTGATCGTTTCGGACATTATGATGCCGGGCGTGGACGGCTTCGAATTTGCGCGGACCGTGCGGGAGCTGAACGAAAACATCCCCATCCTCTTCATGACCGCACGGGACGATATCGCCTCCAAGCAACGGGGGTTTCGCATCGGCGTGGACGATTATATGGTCAAGCCCATCGATCTCGACGAGCTTTTTCTGCGCATCGGTGCCCTTCTTCGCAGGGCAAAGATCGCATCCTCCCGCAAGCTGGAGATCGGATCCTTCGTTATGGATGCAGACGAACGCACCGCCTATCTGGACGATCGGGAGATTACTTTGACCAATCGGGAATTCAGCATTCTCTACAAGCTTCTCTCCTATCCGAAAAAAACCTTTACCCGCACCCAGCTGATGGACGAGTTCTGGGACGTGGATACCGAAACGGCGCCCCGTGCCGTGGACGTCTACATGACCAAGCTTCGCGCCAAGCTGGCGGATTGCCATGAATTTGAGATCAAAACCGTACACGGGCTGGGCTATAAGGCGGTGATCGGATGAGCCGCCGCAATTCCGTCAAGACCGTTCTGAAGGCGCTGAACCGCTATCTGATCTTTTTCCTTTTGGTGGCGTTCGTCATCACCTGCAGCACCATGCTGTTCGTGTCGGTCCTTGCAAGCACCCTGGAGATCACGCTGACCGAGGAAACCATCGGTGCCGCCGCGAAGATCACCTTCTGGAACGTGGTCCTTCTGAGCCTGCTCCTTACGATTCTCGATCACATCCGTCGGAAGCTTACCGTGGAGCGCCCCGTGCGGCAGATCGTTCGGGCGGCAAACGCCATGGTACAGGGGGATTTCTCGGTGAGAATCCCGAAGCAGATGAAATTCGCCTCGGACGAGACCTTTCATCAGGTCATCGACTGCTTTAACAAAATGGCGGAGGAGCTGGCGGGCGTGGAGACCCTTCGCACCGATTTTATCGCAAACGTCTCCCACGAAATGAAAACGCCCCTCGCCGTAATGCAGAACTACGGAACCCTCCTGCAAGCCCCCGATCTTTCGGAGGCGCAACGCATGGAATACGCAAAGGGGGTCTCGGACGGAGCGCGCCGCATGGCGGAAATGATGACCAACATCCTCAAGCTGAACCGTCTTGAAAACCAACAGATCTATCCCAAGGCGGCGCAGTTCGATCTGGGAGAGCAGATCTGCGAATGCCTGCTGCAATTCGAGGACGTCTGGGAAGGCGCGGGGATCGGGATCGAAACCGACCTTGCGGAAAACGTCACGGTTACGGCAGACGCAGAGCTTCTGAGTCTGGTCTGGAACAACCTTTTCTCCAACGCCTTCAAATTCACTCCGAGAGGCGGGACCGTCCGCGTATCTCTCACCGCAACCGAGAACCACGCAACCGTAATCGTCTCCGACACGGGATGCGGCATGAGCCCCGAGGTGGGCGCCCGCATCTTTGATAAATTTTATCAGGCGGACCCCTCCCGTTCGGTGCAGGGGAACGGACTTGGACTTGCGCTGGTGAAGCGGGTGGTTGATATCCTGCAGGGCGAGATCTGCGTGGAGAGCACCGTAGGCAAGGGATCCACCTTTACCGTAACCATCGGGCGGTGCTGACATGAATTGGAAAGCTTTTGCAAAAGCCCTGCTTCTTCCTCCCCTGTGGCTGCTGCTTCTTCTGATCTCTGCGGCAACGGGATTTTTGGTCTATTCCATGCTCACATTGGGATCCGAATCGATCCCCGCCATCCTCTCCTACGTGCTCGCCTTTTACACGCTGACGGTCTGGTGTCTGCGCCTGCCCCGTCTGATCAAGAAGGGGAAATCCTTCTGGGAGGAGAATCCCTACGCCCGTCGCTGGCAGGACGATCCTCAGCTTCGCATGAAGATCTCTCTGAACGGATCCCTGCTTTGGAACGTGGCATACGCCCTGCTTCAGCTGGGGCTTGGGATCCGACATCACACCTTCTGGTTCACGTCGCTGGGGATCTACTATCTTCTTCTGGCGGGAATGCGCCTCACGCTGGCACGGCACACACGCCGCCACGCCCCGCGGGAGGAGATGCGCAAGGAGCTGATCCAATACCGCGCCTGCGGCATCGTATTTCTTCTGATGAATCTGGCGCTGACGGTCATGATCTTTTTCATGGTCTATTGGAACCGAACCTTCCATCACCACGAGATCACAACCATCGCCCTTGCCGCCTACACCTTCACGTCCCTGCCCCTTGCCGTGGTCAACGTGATCCGATACCGAAAATACAACAGCCCCGTTTATTCCGCCTCCAAAGCCATCAGCCTTGCCTCGGCATGCGTTTCCATGCTGACGCTGGAATCCACCATGCTGACCACCTTCGGAGGAGAATCCCTGACCCTCACCCACCGAAGGATCTTTTTGGGGGCTTCGGGCGCCGCAATCTCCGCATTCATCATCCTGATG
>JAFPBP010000119.1 GCA_017424085.1 Clostridia bacterium | reverse complement strand
CTGATAGCCGTTCTTGATGCCCAATACGGTCATGTTGTTGTGAATGCCTGCTCTTGTGACGGCGCGGATGGCATTGTTCATGCCCTGGCTGTCGCCGCCGCTGGTAAGAATACCGATTTTTTTCATAACTCTCTCATCCTTCTGTGTATATATATGATACTTGATTTACTGAAGTTGATCCAGAATTCCGTAGCTTCCTTCCAGGAACGAAGCCAACTCTTCTGCGGTGAACTGACGCTGATTCAGCACCGCCAGCAGATAGATCTGACGGGCGATGGCTTTCGCCTTGTCTCCGTCCCGATGCTCCGCCAGCTTTTTGATGATGCTGTTTTCGGTGTTGAGCACCAGGATCTCCTCAGGAGGGATGTGCACGTCGCGCATTCCGTAGATCTCCGCCATTTCCTGCATTCTGCGGGATTGCTCGGTAATGTTGAGAATGGCGGGCAGAGAAGCGTCCTTCAGCGCCGTCTGCTTCACGTTCATGCCCTCTTTTCCGCAGGCGTCCGCAAACAGGGCTTTCAGTCCCTCAGCTTCCTCTCCCGCATCCTCCTTGCTGATCTCGTCGGTAACCGAGTCGATGCGCTGGAAGGTGAGATTCTGCTCGTGCAGCTCGATGATGTTGATGAACTGAGAATCGATCAGCTGATCCAGAAGCAGGACGGGAATGCCCTGATCCTTGTACAGCTTCACGTAGACCGATTGCTGGGTCAGGTCGGTGGCGTAGTAGACCTTGCCTTCCTTCGCTCCCTCTGCCTTGCGGTATTCGCTCAGGGTCAGATAGTCTCCGTCGGTGTTCTTGAACAGGACGATGTCCTTCATCCGATCGTAGAATTTTTTATCCTTGATGCAGCCGTATTCCACGAAGATCTTGATGTCGTCCCAGAAGGAACGGTATTTTTCAAGATCGGTGTTGTACAGCCCCGAAAGCTTGTCGCAGACCTTCTTGACGATGTGCGCCGAGATCTTGGAGATGTATTCGCTGTTCTGCAGATAAGAGCGGGATACGTTCAAGGGCAGCTCGGGACAATCCAGAACGCCCTTCAGCATCAGCAGATATTCGGGCAGGACCTCCTTGATGTTGTCCGAAACGAATACGCGGTTGTAGAACAGCTTGACCTCGCCCTCCAGACTGCGGTATTCGTTGCCCAGACGGGGGAAGTAAAGGATTCCCTTGAAGTTCAGGGGATAGTCCGCATTCAGATGGATCTGGAACAGGGGGTCCAGCGGATCGTTGAAGACCTTGTGATAGAAGGCGTTGTATTCCTCCTCGGTGCAGTCGTTCTGCATCTTCTGCCAGAGGGGCTCCACGTCGTTGATCTGCTCGGGGGCAACCTCATCCTCGCCCTCGGCGGGCTTGGCGCTCTTGTCGGTGAAGAAGATGGGGAAGGACAAAAATCCGCAGTATTTCTCCAGAATGCCCTTCAGGCGGGCGCCCTCCAGAAATTCGGTCTCGTCGTCGGATACGTGCAGGATGATCTTGGTTCCGCGAGTCTCCTTCTCCGAGGGAGCCATTTCGTATTCTCCGTCCTCGTTGCAGGCCCAATGAACGGCGTCTGCGTTCGTGTAGGAGCGGGTGTGGAATTCCACCGTATGCGCCACCATGAATGCAGAGTAGAAGCCCAGTCCGAAGTGACCGATGATCCCGTCTGCGGAGGCGTTTTCGTATTTCTGAATGAAGTCCAGAGCGCCGGACAGGGCGATCTGATTGATGTATTGCTTGACCTCGTCTTCGGTCATGCCGATGCCGTTGTCTTCCACGACGATGGTTTTCTCGTCCTTGTCAACGGTCACGTCGATGCGGTAATCTCCTTGGATTCCCGTGGCTTGTCCCACGGCAACCAGATGCTTCAGCTTGGTTTCCGCGTCTGCGGCGTTGGAGACCAATTCCCGCAGGAAGATTTCCTTGTCCGAATACAGCCAACGCTTGATGATGGGGAAAATATGCTCGGTTTGCACCGAGATTCCGCCCTTTTCTGCCATAATGAATGCGCTCCTTTCTCCCGTATTGTGCGAGAGGTTGCTATTTATATCAATAATTCGTTCAATATTATATACTACTTTCTCGGTTTTGTCAAGTCTCTGGGAGAAAGTTGCGTAATTTGTTAGAGTTTTTCTTGGGATTCTCTCTTGCATTCGCAGGCTCGATGTGTTATAATGAAGCTGTCTCAGCCGTGGGACAAGAAACGATTCGGAGGAATTTGTTCTATGAACGGAAAACGATATATTCTGGCTTTGGATCAGGGAACCACCTCGTCCCGAAGCATCGTCTTTGATCAGGACGGAACCATGAAGGGCATCGCGCAAATGGAATTCCCTCAGATCTTTCCTCAGCCCGGTTGGGTGGAGCACGATCCCGATCAGATCTGGTTTACCCAGTACGAAACCGCGAAGCAGGCGGT
>JAFPBP010000118.1 GCA_017424085.1 Clostridia bacterium | reverse complement strand
GAGAACCGCCAAAGAACGGTGGTTGGTGAGGTTCATAACAAATCTCTCCTTTTATACAGTCTTTTTGGTTTCACGGTTTTTGAGTGTTTACATACATAATTATTATAGCACAGATTCCCTTGGAATGCAACGGGCACGGGGGTATAGTTCGTACTTTCTTCATAAAGCGGAAACGAAAAGCGTGAAGCGGTTCTTGTGATAGTCCAGAATCCCCTCGTTCCGCATGCGAGAAAGCTCCCGCGACAGAGCAGAGCGGTCGGCGTTCAGATATGCAGCCATGCCGTTGCGGTCAAAGGGCACGGTGAAGGGAACTCCCGCCGCAACGCTGCGGTCGGACAAAAAGGCGAAAATGCGCTTGCGCAGGGACACGATTCCGCAATAGGCGATCTTCTGATGGAGCGCCCAGTATTCCCCCGCGATGGTGGAAAGCAGGTTCCCGATCAGCGTGGGATGCGTGCGGGACAGATCCATGGGGCCCAGCCACAGAATGCGGCAATCGGTCAGCGCCACCAGAGTGACGGGGGCGGGGCAATCGGAGAAAATGAGGATCTCCCCGAACATCATTCCCACGCCTAAGGTTGAGACCACGGACAGACTTCCGTCCGCATCCACCTGATGCCCCTGCAGGCGCCCCTCCAGCAGGATCCCGAAGCGGTCCACCCGCTCTCCCTGCCGGATCAGCACGCTTCCCTTTTCCACCCGTCCCCGCTGTCCGCGCAGGGCTTCGATCTGCCGCTCGATCTCCCCGTCGGTCATGCCCGCGAAGAGGGGCAGGTTGCGCAATTGCTCCATGATGCCCTCCTTTTTTTTTGAATTTCGTTGCCGTGGCAACAGATTTTTTCTATATTATACCGTATAATTGTGTTAGAAAAAAGAAATAACTATGATTTTCCCGTGAAACTCGGGAATCAAGGAGGATATTTATGAATCTGAAAAAAGCATTGACCCTGCTTCTTGCAGTGGTTTTGACCCTTTCTCTGTTTGCCTGCGCCCCTGCCGATGACGGCGAGGCGGTGAAGGTTCGCGTTGCCGCGCTGAGCGGAGCCACCGGACTCGGTATGGCAAAGCTGATGGAGGATGCCGCACAGGGCACCGCGAAAAACGATTATTCCTTTGACGTATACGACGCTCCCGAGGTTCTGCTCCCCGAAATTACGTCGGGCAAGTACGACATTGCGGCGCTCCCCACCAACGTGGCGGCGAAGCTGTACAACAACACCAAGGGCAAGATCCAGATCCTTGCGCTGAATACGCTGGGCGTTCTGTATATGCTGGAGATCGGAACCTCCAACGTGAAGTCGATCGCCGACCTGCGGGGCAAGACCATTTACACCACGGGGCAGGGCTCCACGCCCGAATACATGCTCAAGTACGTTCTTGAGAAGAACGGGCTGACCGTGGGAACCGACGTACAGATCGTCTTTGAGACCACCGCCGACGGAGTCGTGACCCACGCCGCCGAGGGTGCGGTCCTCATGCTCCCCGAGCCCAAGGTTACTGCGGTGAAGGGTCAGCTGGGCAACGTGACTGTGGCTCTGAACATGACCGACGAATGGAATAAGGTCTGCTCCACCCCCCTTGCGCAGGGCTGCGTGGTGGTCAATAAGGAATTTGCCGCGAAGAATCCCGAGGCGGTTGCCGCATTCCTGGAGGAATACGAGGCGTCCATCACCTACGTGCGTGAAAACGCCGCGGCGGCATCCCTCTTGGTTGAAAAGTTCAAGATCATTCCCAAGGCTGCTCTGGCGGAAAAGGCGATCCCCAATTCCAACCTGACCTTCCTTGCAGGAAAGGATATGAAGGCGGCGCTGGTGCCCCTCTATCAGGTTCTCTTCAATGCACAGGCGTCCTCCGTGGGCGGAGCGTTGCCTGCCGACGATTTCTACTATGGCGCGAACTGACCGTAAACGACTGAAAAAATTTGGGCTGGTCCTTGCTTGCCTCGCCTTTTGGCTGGCGGTCTGGACGGCGTGCTCCCTTTGGGTCGGGCTGGAATTATTCCTCCCGACCCCTTGGGCTGTCCTGAACGCTCTTTTGGCATTGCTCCCCACGGCGGAATTCTGGCGGATCGTCCTGATGTCCTTCTGGCGGGTGATCTGCGGATACCTGCCCGGTGTGGTTCTTGGCACGGTGGGCGGCGTTCTCACGGCGAAGATCAAGGTGCTGGACGTGCTGTTTTCGCCCCCGTTGACCGTGATCCGAGCCACCCCCGTTTCCTCCTTTATCATGCTGTTCCTGCTCTTTTTGGGGCGGGATTCCACTCCCACCTTCATCGTGTTCCTCATGGTTTTGCCCATCGTCTGGGCGAACGTGGCGGAGGGGGTGAGGACGGTGGACCCCTCGTTGAAGGAGGTCTGCCGCCTGTATCGCATTCCCACGGGGCGGCGGTGGAAGGTTTTGTACCTGCCCCATTGCCTGCCCTACTTTTCCGCAGGCGCTCTTACGTCGCTGGGGCTGGCGTGGAAGGCGGGCATTGCCGCTGAGGTGCTTTGTACCCCCAATCATTCCATCGGAAAGCAGGTCTACGACGCTAAGGTTTATATGGAAACGGCGGAGGTCTTCGCATGGACGCTGGTGGTGATCCTTTTGAGCCTTGCGCTGGAAAAGCTTTTGAAGCATTGTCTGGAACGGAGGGACCGCCGATGATCCGCGTGACCGATCTTTGCAAATCCTTTGGGGAGACGCAGGTTCTTCGCTCCCTGTCCTTCACGGTGGAGACGGGGGAGAAGGTCTTTTTGTCCGCACCCTCGGGGGCGGGGAAGACCACGCTGCTCCGCATTCTTTGCGGGCTGGAATCTTCCGACGGAGGCACCGTGGAGGGGTGCGATCCCAATGAGATCGCCTTTCAATTCCAGGAGCCCCGTCTGTTCCCCTCGCTGACTGCCCTGCAGAACGTGACCTGCATTGCCCCCGACCCCGCTGCCGCAGAAGCCGCCGCACGGGATCTGTTGTCCCGCTTGGGGCTTTCCGACGCCTTGGACAAACGCCCCGACGAGCTTTCGGGCGGCATGAAGCAACGGGTCGCCTTGGCGCGCACCCTGTTTGCCGATCGCCCCGTGGTCCTTTTGGACGAGCCCTTCGCCGCGTTGGATCCCGAGTTGAAGGATTCGGTGCGCCGTTTGGTGGCTGAGACCTGCGCGGAGAAGACCGTGATCTTAGTCTCTCACGACCCCGCCGACGCCTGCCTGACCCAGCGCACTCTGACTCTGTAGATCCCCTCTCCCCGTACGGTTTTTCGCCGTACGGGGAATTTGTTTTGATTGATTATGCATCAAACCCGCAGAGATGCGGGAATTATTTTATATTTATGCAAATTATTCATTTTAACTCCTGCAAAGTCTGACATTTGTGTGAAATAAGTGGGATCATGCTTGCAAAATATTCAGATATGTGTTATAATTATACATGTTTTTATTTCAACTCCGAAAGGCGGTATTTTTTCATGAAACGAGTGTTTATCGACGGTAGTGCAGGGACCACGGGATTGCGGATTCGGGAGCGATTGGCGAGCCGAAGCGATCTGGAGCTGGTCACCCTGTCCGAGGATCTTCGCAAGGATCCCGCCGCCCGAAAAGAGGCGCTCAATTCCTGCGACGCCGCCTTTTTGTGCCTGCCCGACGATGCGGCGCGGGAGGCGGTTGCCATGGTGGAGAACCCCGACGTGATCATTCTGGATACCTCCACCGCCCACCGCACCGACCCCCGCTTTGCCTACGGGTTCCCCGAGCTGTCCGATGCCCATCGGCAGGCGGTGATCTCGTCCAAGCGCATTGCCGTTCCCGGATGCCACGCCAGCGGTCTGATCGCTTTGATCTACCCCTTGGTGGAGGCGGGAATTCTGTCCCCCGATGAGAAGATCTCCTGCTTCTCCCTCACGGGCTACAGCGGCGGCGGCAAAAAAATGATCGCAGAATACGAGGACGAGGGGCGGGATCCCCTGCTGGGCGCTCCCCGTCAGTACGCCTTGGGGCAGACCCACAAGCATCTGAAGGAGATGGCAGCGATCACGGGCTTGAAGAACGCCCCCCTCTTTTCCCCCATCGTGGCGGATTTCTACAGCGGCATGGAGGTTTCGGTTCCCCTGTTCGCCTCTCAGCTGAAGGCGACCTCCGACGAGATCCGCGCCCTGTACCGTGCCAAGTACCAAACGCTGTTGGTGTCTTATGCCGATGCCCCCGATCAAGGCGGATTCTTGTCCGCGGGGTCTCTGAGCGGCTTGGATCGCATGGTGGTGACGGTGGACGGAAACGACGAGCGGATCCTTCTGACCGCGCTGTACGATAATCTGGGCAAGGGTGCCAGCGGGGCAGCCATTGAATGTATGAATCTTTGCTTCGGTCTTCCCGCAGACGAAGGCTTGAAATTGTTATAAAAGGGAGTTATATCATGATCGAAATTCAGGGCGGCGTATGTGCCGCAAAGGGCTTTCTTGCCAACGGGATCCATTGCGGGATCCGCAAAAATAAAACCAAACGGGATCTTGCCTTGATCGTAAGCCAAGTCCCTGCCACCGCCGCGGCGGTCTATACCACCAATCTGGTGAAGGGTGCCCCCTTGGCGGTCACCAAGAAGCATCTTGCCAACGGGATCGCCCGTGCGGTGATCTGCAACAGCGGCAACGCCAATACCTGCAACGCCGACGGGGAAGCGGTCGCCGAGGAAATGAGCCGTGCCGCCGCCGAGACCTTGGGCATTGACGCCAACGACGTGATCGTCGCCTCCACGGGGGTCATCGGTCAGCCCTTGGATCCCACTCCCATCAAAGCTGCCCTGCCTGCGCTGGCGGAGGGGCTCGGAGCGCACGGGGATCTTGCCGCCGAAGCCATTATGACCACCGATACCAAGCCCAAGGAAATTGCCTATTCCTTCACCGTGGGCGGAAAAGAGTGCCATATCGGAGGCATTGCCAAGGGATCGGGCATGATCCATCCCAATCTTGCCACTATGCTGGTCTTCATCACCACCGACTGCGCCATCACCGCACCCATGCTGCAGAAGGCTCTGTCTGCCGACGTTGTGGATTCCTTCAATATGGTCAGCGTGGACGGGGACACCTCCACCAACGATATGGTAACCGTCCTTGCCAACGGCTGTGCCGAGAACCCCGTCATTGATGGGGAAGGGGAGGATTTCGAGTCCTTCCGTGCCGCTCTGCGTGCCGTCACCGTGTGGCTCTGCCGCCGCATTGCGGGAGACGGTGAGGGGGCGACCAAGCTTCTGGAATGCACCGTTTCGGGGGCAAAGGACGACGCTACGGCGCGGGTCATTGCCAAGAGCGTCATCTGCTCGTCCCTCACCAAAGCCGCCATCTTCGGCGCTGACGCCAACTGGGGGCGCATCCTGTGCGCCATCGGCTACAGCGGAGCCTCGGTGGACGTGACCAAGGTGGACGTTTCCTTCGTTTCCGCCAAGGGATCGGTTGCCGTTTGCAAGAACGGCGCGGGCATCGAATTCTCCGAGGAAGTGGCGAAGGAGATCCTGCTGGAATCCGAGATCAACGTGGTCATCGCTCTGGGCGACGGGGACGGCTGTGCCACCGCGTGGGGTTGCGATCTGACCTATGAATACGTCCGTATCAACGGCGATTATCGCACGTAAGGAGATTTTGGAGCATGTCTTTGAATATTACAAACGCACAACGGGCGGAGATCCTCACGCAGGCGCTCCCCTACATTCGGAAATATTATAATAAGGTCGTCGTCATCAAGTACGGCGGCAACGCCATGATCAACGAAGATCTGAAGGAGCAGGTCATGGAGGACATTGTCCTTCTGTCCCTCATCGGCGTGAAGGTGGTTCTGGTGCACGGGGGCGGTCCCGAGATCACCGATATGCTCAAAAAGGTGGGCAAGGAATCGGTGTTCGTGGACGGGCTTCGGGTGACCGATAAGGAAACCGCCGAGATCGTTCAGATGGTTCTGGCAGGAAAGATCAATAAGAGCCTGGTGAATCTGCTTCAGATCAAGGGCGGGAAGGCCGTCGGTCTTTCGGGTATGGACGG
>JAFPBP010000117.1 GCA_017424085.1 Clostridia bacterium | reverse complement strand
GGGGCATCGTCACCTTCGTCTCCGACCGCTGGGAGGGGGAATACATGCACCTGTTCACCGCAACGGACACGGAGGGAACGCTGATCGAGTCCTGCGATGAGGGGGATCTGGAATGGGTTGACCAAGAGACATTCCGCACTCTGCCCCAATGGGAGGGAGATCGGATCTTCCTGGATCTTCTGGAGCAAAACGAGCCCTTCTTCTCGCTGAAGTTGGAATACGAAGGAAGCATCCTGCGCCGTGCGGTGCTGAACGGGCGGGAGCTTGGGAGGAACGAGAAATGACGATCCTGATCAGCGCCTGTCTTCTGGGCGCCGCATGCCGTTACGACGGAAAAAGCGTTCCGCTCCCCCAAGCGACCATTGATCTTCTGCGAAAACATTTCACCCTCGTTCCCCTCTGCGCCGAAATTCTCGGCGGGCTCCCCACGCCTCGGATCCCCTCCGAGCGGGTGGGCGATCGGGTCGTGGCACGGGACGGCAAAGACGTGACCGACGCCTTTCATCGGGGCGCCTCTGAGGTTGTGCGGTTGGCTGAAATCACAGGCTGTACCGCCGCACTTCTCAAGGAGCGCTCTCCCTCCTGCGGAAGCGGAACGATCTACGACGGGACCTTTCAAGGGACCTTCCGTGCGGGAGACGGAGTCACGGCGGAGGCGCTGAAAAAGGCGGGCATCCCCGTGTTCGGAGAATCTCAAATCGAAGATCTGCTCCGACTTCAAACATAAACAAAACCACCCGAAGAAGAACGAATTCTTTTTCGGGTGGCATCTTTTTGCAATAATTCAAATCTGAGGCTGAGCAATCCGTTGATCTCGCCCCGAAGCACCGCACAAAGCCTGTCGCTTACGACGGCACCGAGGGCGGGGCAAATTTTACTTGTAATACTTCTTCAGATGAAGGATCGTCGTCTCATATTCCGTCCAGGCGCGCGAAGCGGTCTGGCTGACACGGCGGCGCTCCTCCACGAAATCCTTCATAACGGAATCATACTGACGGATCAGCCGTTTTCCGCACATTTTCCGAAGGATCCGAAGGTCGTAGACCCGCTCGTTGATCCCCGTGCAGAAAAACTCCAGCTCCTTCAGATAGGCAAGCTTACCTTCCTCGTCCAGGTCCTCGATATTTGCGGGGAATTTTTCCCGCAGCTCGGAATATTTTGCGATGGTAGAGATCTTCCGATCCCGATTGACCGTATCGTAATAAACTGCCACGGAGACCAGCGCTCCCGCAACGGCGGCAAGATCCGCCAGAAACGAAACGATTTCCATATGTAATTTCCTTTCCGCTTTACAGAGGCTTTGATTGTATTTTTGCATACCGACGGGGATATGCTTCCGGTGTTGGGGCAACCTTTTCAAAGAGGATCAGCATGCGGGGAAGTGCGTCCTCGGGGATGGTTCCCGTGGGATCGATGAGCGAAAATTCACGGATCTCGGAGACCTCGGCGCCCAGCAGCGCCGCCGCCCGCTCCGCCTCCTGCAGCTCGTCCCGTCCGCCCGCCGCCTTCAGCGCGCAGAATCCGCCGCCCCTCCGAACCAAGGGAAGACACAGCTCGCAAAGCACGTTCAACGGAGCCACCGCCCGCGCCGTAACGAAATCAAAGGATTCGCGGTAGGCGGGATCTCTGCCCATCTCCTCCGCCCGCGCCGTTTTCACCGAAACCCCGTCCAGCCCCAAAAGGCGGGCGGTACGCTCCACGTAACGCATCCGCTTTTCGGTGGAGTCCACCGCCGTGATCCGAAGATCGGGGCGAAGGATCGCAAGGGGAAGGGTTGGGAATCCCGCACCCGCACCGATATCCGCCACGGTCACACCCCCCTCGGGGAACCTTGCCACCGCGGCACAATCGGCGTAATGCTTTACTGCGATCTGCAGAGGATCGGTAATGGAGGTCAGATTCATCTCGGCGTTGACCCGCAGCATTTCATCGGTCAGACGGAGAAAACGGGCTTCCTGCTCTGCCGTCAACGTCCGCATGTTGGCGGTAAAAACATCCCTCAACAGAGGGAGAAACGATGCGTCCATAACAAACCTCCTTATAGTTTATCTAAGTATATCATATTTCTTACGCTTTGTCAAGCCCGATAGGATTCGACAGGAAAAATCAAATTTTTTGCGAAATCGAAAAATATCGGTTGACAATCTCTATAAAGAATGATAAAATAAAAAGGCACACACAAACGAACCGATCGCAGCGAGGATCCAAGTCCAATGACCCGAAAAAAGAAGCGCACAATCAATCACGTGATACACACCCTTGTCCTGATTTCAGTGGCAGTGGGTGCGGTTTTGTTGGCGTTTTATTTCAGCGGGGCGCAGGGATGGTTTGATCCTCCGCAGGGAACCGACACCTCAGGGGTCCACGGAAGCACGGTAAGCGTGTCCGACACCGAGATCCGGTCGTCCGAAACCGACGTAACCGATACCGACGTGACCGATACGGAGAAGCTGAGCGAAAGCACCTCCTCCGATGGAAACACCACCGACGTTGTCACCGACGAAACCTCAAGCGACGGATCTTCTACGGCGACCGACACCAACGTGACCGATACGGAATCCACAGACTCCACCTCCAAGGCAACCACCGATAAGGAGACCAATACCAAGCCCACCTCCACCCATGTGAGCAAGCCCACCGACGGGATCAAGCGGATCGCCTTCACCTTCGACGACGGTCCCTATTATAAGATCACCACCAAGATCGCCGATGAATTCGCCAAATACGGCGGGAAATGCACCTTCTTCGTGGTAGGCGACCGCATCAGCTGGAACAAGGACGCCCTTTCCTACGTGAAGAATCTGGGCAACGAGGTCGGCATCCACGGCTATACCCACGAGGTATATTTCAACAAGTGCTCCGACTCGGAATATCAGAAGGAATTGTCCAAAACGGCGGCGGCGATCATCAAGGAGATCGAAACCGCACCCGTCCTGCTCCGTCCCCCGGGAGGATCTATCACAAAATCCCGCGTGCAGGAATGCCCCTATTCGGTCATTCTCTGGAATGTCGATTCCCTAGACTGGAAATATAAATCCACGGGAAGCAGCAAGCAGAAGAACATTGATACCATCGTAGATCGGATCATGAGCAAGGTCACCAACGGAGACATCATCCTCATGCACGACCTTTACAGCAACACGCTGGAGGCGGTCAAGATCGTCCTTCCTCTGTTGAAGGAGCAGGGCTATGAATTCGTCACCGTCTCCGAGCTTCTGGGCGAGGATCTGGCACCCGGCTACAAATACTCCAACGCTTATTAAAAAATCAACACTCCTTTGATCGCTCAAAGGAGTGTTTTTTTCAGATCAGCTCGCGGACGAAGCCTTTTACGTTTTTCTTCGCACGGCGAAGCATCCCCTGCCATCCGCAGGAGGCGCGACAGGCTTCACTGCAAAGAATGCCTCCCGCCACCAGATGAGCGCCGATCAGAATGGCGGCGGCAACGCATGCGCATTTTTTCCATTCGTTTTTTTGCCCCATGGGTAACAACACGGTAAATCCCTCCTTCAATCCATTGATTCAAATACAGTATTCCCTGCAAAAAAGAAGGGATCAGCCGTAATTTTTTCTATTATTTCCGTTTTTTTTCAAATTTACCCCTTGACAATCGGGATCAAATCTGCTATAATATATGAGCACAATTTAAGATGCGGTCGTGGTGGAATCGGCAGACACGCTACTTTGAGGTGGTAGTGAGGAGACTCGTGGGGGTTCAAGTCCCCCCGACCGCACCAACAAAAACCGAACATTTGTCTACCGACAAATGTTCGGTTTTTGTTTATTCAAGCCGCAGGCTTGGCATATCATCGCCGCGCGAAGCGCGGTGTAT
>JAFPBP010000002.1 GCA_017424085.1 Clostridia bacterium | reverse complement strand
GAAGCGTATATCATCTGCAAAGCAGATATCATGGCGTAAGCTATATCGTCCGTTCCGAAAAGAACGGATATCATTGAAAAAAGTCACCTTTGTCTGTGACAAAAGTGACTTTTCTTGGTGGACGGTAAGGAACTCGAATCCCTGACCCTCTGCACGTCAAGCAGATGCTCTACCAGCTGAGCTAACCGTCCGAATTGCCTATACATTATACACCAAATCGAGGGGTTTGTCAAGTAGGTTCACAAAAATGTAACAAATTATTTTTCCCATCCTCCTTCCGCAACAAAAAACCCCGAGAATCCACCCCCACCCCTCTTGATTTTTATGAAAAAATATGCTATAATATAGTTTGAATATATTTATATACTTACAACCTCCGCAAACGCGGAGTCAAAGGAGGATCTTTTTTATGTTGATCCGTACGTTGAACGAAGATCTGAAGGCGGTGGCCCGGGAGCTGGAATATCCCGAGGACAAGATCAGCGTTACCTATTCCGACCGCCCCGACCTCTGCCAGTTCCAGTGCAACGGCGCTTTCGGTCTGGCGAAGGTTCTGCGCCGCGCCCCCCTGCAGATCGCACAGGCGCTGGCCGACAAATTTTCCGAAAAATACACCTACGCAAAGGCGGAAGTGGCTCCTCCGGGATTCCTGAACTTCGTGGTCACCGACGAAGCCTTCTCCGATCTTCTGAAGGAATTCCTGGAAGATTCCCGCTGCGGCGTGGAAAAAACCGAAGAGCCCCGTAAGATCGTCATCGACTACGGCGGACCCAACATCGCAAAGCCCCTCCACGTGGGACATCTGCGCAGCGCCGTCATCGGCGAAGCCCTCAAGCGCCTCTGCCGCTTCCTGGGTCACGACGTGACGGGGGACATCCATCTTGGCGACTGGGGCACGCAGATGGGTCTGGTCATTGCCGGTCTGGAAGAACGGTACGACCTTTCCCACTACTTCGGCGGCTCCGCACCCAAGCCGGAGATCACCCTGGCGGATCTGAACGAGGTCTATCCCATGGCCTCCGCCCGCTCCAAGGAAGACGAAGAATTCCGCGCCAAGGCACAGGACATCACCTTCCGTCTGCAGCAGCATCAGGACGGATACTATCAGCTTTGGCTGGACGTCTGCGCCACCTCCATTGCCGATATCAAAAAGGACTATGCGGCGCTGGACGTGGAGTTTGACCTGTGGAACGGGGAAAGCACCTGCGACAAATACGTGGATCCCATGATCGATTCCTTCGTGGCCAAGGGGCTTGCCTATGAAAGCGACGGCGCCCTGATCATGGACGTGGCGGAAGAAACCGACGAAAAGCCCATGCCCCCCATCCTGCTGAGAAAATCCAACGGGGCGCAGATCTACGCCTCCACCGACCTTGCCACCATCGTGGAACGTATGGAGACCATCGACCCCGATGAAATCTGGTACGTGGTGGATGCCCGTCAGGGACTTCACTTCGAACAGCTCTTCCGTTGCGCCCGCAAAACCGGCCTTGTGAAGGAAGATACCAAGCTGCTCCACGTTCCCTTCGGCACCGTCAACGGCACCGACGGCAAGCCCTTCAAGACCCGGGAGGGGGGCACGATGAAGCTGAAGGATCTCATCGCCCT
>JAFPBP010000116.1 GCA_017424085.1 Clostridia bacterium | reverse complement strand
GGTCTGCTCGACATCGTAGAGAACCGTCTGGTCGGCATGAAGTGCCGCGGCGTATACGAAACTCCCGGCGGATCTATCCTCTACAAGGCGCACAGCGTTCTGGAAAGCATTTGTCTGGACAAGATGACTCTGCACGAAAAGCAGAAGCTTGCCATCACCTACGCAGAGCTGGTCTACAACGGTCAGTGGTTCACTCCCCTCAGAGAAGCCCTCGCCGCCTTTGTGGATAAGACCCAGGAAACCGTTACGGGTAAGGTTCGCCTCAAGCTCTACAAGGGTAACATGATCAACGCAGGCGTTTGGAGCGACTATTCTCTCTATTCCGAGGAGATCGCAACCTTCGGCGAAAGCGACTACGATCAGAAGGATTCCGCAGGATTCATCAATCTGTACGGGCTTCCCATCAAGGTTCAGGCGATGGTTGACAAGAAGAACAAGAAGTAAGGATATACACCGATATGGAAAAAATGTGGGCGGGACGGTTTACCAAGCCTTCCGATCAGTTAGCAGACGATTTCAACTCGTCGCTCCCCTTTGACTGCAGAATGTACCGTCAGGACATTCAGGGCTCCATGGCGCACGCCGCCATGCTGGGCGCGCAGGGGATCATCACCAAGCAGGACGCAGACACCATCATTGACGGGCTGGACGGAATCCTTCGGGATCTGGACGAGGGGACCCTCGACTTTGATCCCGCCTGCGAGGACATTCACATGTTCGTGGAGCAGGTGCTGACCCAACGCATCGGGGATACGGGCAAGCGGTTGCACACCGCCCGCTCCCGAAACGATCAGGTGGCAGTGGATCTTCGGATGTACCTGCGGGACGAATGCAACGAGATCAAGGATCTGATCCGCAAGCTCATCGGAGCCATCATCGGACAGGCAGCCCAACACAAGGAAACCATCCTCCCCGGATACACCCACCTGCAACGGGCGCAGCCCATCACCTTCGCCCATCATCTTGCCGCCTACGGCATGATGCTGGCGCGGGATCTGAGCCGCATCGAGGACGCCGCAAAGCGCATGAATCGATCCCCCTTGGGAAGCTGTGCGCTGGCGGGAACCACCTACCCCATCGACCGCAACGCCACCGCCGAGGCGCTGGGCTTTGACGGACCCTGTCTGAACAGTCTGGACGGGGTCTCCGATCGGGACTACTGCGTGGAGCTGCTGTCGGCGCTGTCGCTGATCATGACCCACCTCTCCCGCTTCTCCGAGGAGATCATTCTCTGGTCCTCCTGGGAATTCCGTTTCGTGGAGCTGGACGATGCCTACACCACGGGCTCCAGCATTATGCCTCAGAAGAAAAATTCCGATATGGCGGAATTGGTGCGGGGCAAGACGGGACGGGTCTACGGAGACCTGATGGGCATGCTGACGGTTCTGAAGGGCTTGCCTCTGGCATACAATAAGGACATGCAGGAGGACAAAGAGTGCATTTTCGACGCGGTGGATACGGCGAAGAAGTGCCTTGAGATCTTCACGCCCATGATCGCAACCATGCGCGTGAACGCCGATCGGATGTATCGTGCGGCGCAGGAAGGCTTCATCAACGCCACCGACATTGCGGACTATCTGGTACGTAAGGGTCTCCCCTTCCGCACGGCATACAAGATCGTGGGACAGATCGTGGGACATTGCATCGCAACGAATCAGGTGCCCGACACCATGCCCCTGGCGGAATACCAAACCTTCAGCGACCTGTTTGCCGAGGATCTGTACGAGGACATCAAGCTGGAGACCTGCGTGAAAAAGCGCATCTCCCAAGGCGCCCCCGGAACCATTGATCAACAGCTTGCATACTTGCAAAACCTCATATAAATCATCCGAACAGCGCCGAGGGATTTCGATTCCTCGGCGTCGTTCCGTCAAAAAAACGCCGTCGGAGCAGATCCGACGGCGTTGCTTTATTTCAGTTCAAATTCGCCCAGCTTGGCAGATTGGATATAGTCACTGTTGAAGGTGCGAAGCTGCGCCATATGGGGCTGTGCGATATGGACCTGCTGATGATCCTTGGATTCCCACGCTTCGATGAGCAGAAGCTCATTGGGATCCTTTTCGGAAAAATAATAATCGTAACGGTAGCATCCATCCTCGGCAAGAACCGCATCCAGAATGCCCTCCTTCCGAACCCGCTCCACGAACGCCTCACGCTTTTCGGGATAACACGTAAACGACACGTAAATGGTATACATAACAATTCCTCCGCATGATTTTTTTTCATTATATCATAAAACCGACGGAATGTCAAGATTTCTTTTTTTTGCGCATTGACAAACCGAAAAAACTGTGGTATAATATAAGGTGTAAAATAAATCTGCTTTTGCAGTAGGAATA
Source organism: Clostridia bacterium (assembly GCA_017424085.1). Lineage (GTDB taxonomy): Bacteria > Bacillota > Clostridia > Oscillospirales > UBA644 > RGIG995. Next base: position 4,097 of record JAFPBP010000116.1, on the reverse strand, counting down.
CAGGAGGAACGATTCCATGAAAGTTATCGTAACCAAGAATTACGAAGAAATGTCCGCCGTCGCCGCCAATATGGTGGCTGAGCTGATTGCGGCAAAGCCCAATTGCGTTCTGGGTCTGGCTACCGGTTCCACTCCCGAAGGAATGTATGCAAATCTGGTTCAGGGCTGTAAAGAAGGAAAGATCGACTTCTCTGCCGTCCGCTCGGTCAATTTGGACGAATATTTCCCCATTAAGCCCGAGAACGATCAAAGCTACCGCTACTTCATGAACAAAAACCTGTTCGATCACGTCAATATTGACAAAGCAAATACTTACGTTCCCAACGGTCAAGCCGAAGATCCTCAGGCTGAGGGCGCCCGTTACGAGAAGATCATCGACGATCTGGGCGGCGCAGACCTGCAGATCCTGGGCATCGGTCAGAACGGTCACATCGGCTTCAACGAGCCCGGTGAGATCCTGACCGCAGGAACCCATCTGGAAGACCTGACCGAGGACACCATCAAGGTCAACTCCCGTTTCTTCGCCTCCGTGGACGAGGTTCCCAAGCAGGCGTTCTCCATGGGCATTGGAAGCATCTTCAAGGCACGCAGCATCGTCATCATGGCAAGCGGCGCAAACAAGCACAATGCCATCGCAAAGATGCTGGAGGGCAACGTTACCACCTTCTGCCCCGCCACCCTTCTGAATCTGCATCCCAACGTCACTCTGATCTGTGACGAGGCTGCCTACAACGGTTAAGACAACCATCATCGGAGGACGTCTGATTTGCGTCCTCCGATTTCTTTTTTACGAAAGACTTGTAACAGAATTTCAAATTTTTAATTTTCCTCTTGACATTTCGGCTTTTTTGAACTATAATGGACGAATATTCAAACCACGTAACGAAAGGCGGTGATGCCCTTGAATTATCCGCAAGAATTGATTGTTTCCTTCTTCGTACGCATTCTGTTTGCCGCCCTGTTCGGGGGCATTCTGGGAGCAGAGCGAGGGCTTCGCTTCAAAGAAGCAGGGTTCCGAACCCATTGCGTGGTAGCGGTCACGTCGGCGGCGATGATGCTGGTCTCGGCGTACGGCTTTCCCCATGCGGGAGACGATTTCGACCCCGCCCAGATCGCATGTCAGATCGTTCTGGGCATCAACATCTGGGGCGCGGGAATGATCTACAAAGACGAGACCTCGGGGATCTCGGGGCTCAGCTCGGCGGGCGGGTTATGGGCAACCTGCGCCATCGGCATGGCGTGCGGATGCAACATGATTCCCTTTTCCGCCATCGCAACGGCGTTGATCCTGATCCTTCATTTGATTCTGAATAAGACCAACGTGGATCAGAACGTGTATTCCACCCGTACCGTCCGTCTTGAGGTGGTAGACGTTCCCTACGTGCGGCGTCTGCTCCGATATCTGAAGCAGGACTACGGCATCAAGGTGGAGGCTTGCTCCTACACCCGAAACGAAGATCGGGACACGGTAACTCTCACCTTCCGCATCCGAATGAAGGGGCAGGTTCCCTTCCGTCAGGTGCTGAAGCTCATTGATACCTACGGCGAGATCAAAGAAATTTCCATTTAACAAAGGAGACCGTATCATGGCAGAATTCTTTCAATCCATTCGGGATTTTGTCCTTCAATATCCCATTTTAGTGTATACCATCCGCATTTTTGCGGCGCTTCTGTGCGGCGCCGTAGTGGGCTTGGAGCGCACGAAGCGATCCAAGGAGGCGGGCATCCGCACCCACTGCATCATCGCCTGCGCGGCGGCGTTGATCATGATCATCTCCAAATACGGCTTTGCGGACCTTCTCAACGAGGCGGGAGGCTTCATGGAGGGCACCCGAGGCGCAGACCCCTCCCGTATTGCGGCGCAGATCGTCAGCGGCATCTCCTTCCTGGGCGCGGGAGTCATCTTCAAAAACGGAAACACCGTAAAGGGACTCACCACGGCGGCGGGCATCTGGGCAATGGCGGCGGTAGGCATGGCGTGCGGTGCGGGCATGTACAACGTGGCGTTTCTGGTCACGGCGCTGATCGTGGCGGTCCAGCTGATCATGCACTACTTCAACGTGGGTAACGACGCCTACTCCAACAGCGAGATCCGCATCACCATGGTAGACACCCCCGAAGCACGTGCGGCGCTGAAGCAGAAGCAGGAGGAATGGGGCATCACCATCATCAACTCCCGCATCACCTCCTGCGGAGACAACACTCTGAACATGATCCTGCAGGTAAGGCTCCGCAACCGCATCCCCTTCTCCGAGGTGGTCAAATTCATGGACGAGCACCCCGAGATCAAATCCCTGAGCGTATAAAAAGAAAACCGCGTTGATAGCCACGGGGCTAAAGGACAGTAAAAAGCCGATATGGATTTGATTCCGTATCGGCTCTTTTTTACAGCACTACTACTTTCGGTGGTGAGTAAGTGCGCTCTTCCTGATAGTTTTTAGTGATATACTTTGCTTTCGCAAAGAGTGATATTTTTGCTCTGCAAAAGTGATATTGCTCTGTAAACAGAGCAGTTATATTCTATTCGCCTCCAAAACTCGCGTAGCGAATACCACTCGGCATAAGCCGAATATCACTGCGAAGCAATATAACTCGCCGCAGGCGAATAGAGATGGCGTTGTGTTCCTAAGGACACAACGCCATTCAACGACGGTTTTTTTGTCAGCTGCGGCGATTTCGCAGCTCCCGAGGCTCCCGATTTCGCGCGGCACGGTAGACCCGATTGAAATTTCGCACCGATTGAAAGCCGCTGGCGAGGGCGATCTCGGTGACCGAGAGGGAATTGTTGGGGTCAAGCAGAAGACGCTCCGCGTGCTGCAGGCGATATTCGTTGACGAATTGCTTGAAGTTCCGCCCGAAGCAGGCGTGAAAGCGGCGGGAGAGGTAATGCTCCTCGTACCCCAACGCCTCGGCGGCGCCCCGCAGGGTAATGTTCTCGGGGTAATATTGCGTGATGTAATACAGCATGCGATGCATCAGCTCGCCCCGTTCGTGGGCGGGCATCAGCCCCTCTTCGGTTTTTTGCCGCAGAAATTCTCCGCAAACAAGATAAAAACAGGCGCATCGGTCCATGCGATCCGACGAGCGTTCCATGCGATCCAAAAAGAAGGAACGGTCCTTCTCCGACAGACAGAAGCCGTTGGTTTTGCAGACCCGATCTCCCAGCAAAGAGAAGAATTCTCTTACGTACTCCTCCCCGAACACGAACACCCGCACGAAGGATTCGGTTTCGGTTTCGTATCCGTGGACCTGATTGGGCAGAATCAAGGCAAATTCCCCCTCGTGAAGGATCTGGACCGACTCGTCCACCGTCGCCCGAACCTCCCCCCGCAGGACACAGACCAGCTCGGGGTTCCGATGGACGTGGGGGATGTAGGAGAAGTTTTCGTAATCCACCACGTCGAAGTTGTAGGGGACCGAGGAATTCTCGTGCTGATAGATGATCATGGCGCCCTCCGAAAAAGTTAATTTCTGTCTTATATTATACAACATCTTACGCGAAAAATCAAGAGGTTTTTGCTATAATTAAATCAGAAACTATAAAAAAGGGGATTGTTCCATGTCTGATCTGAGACAATTTATTGCAGAACGAAAGCATCGCGCCCACCGAATCCACGTAGATCGGGACTTTGCGGCGGAATTTTCCGCCCTGGGTCTGGAGCCGCGGGAGCGAATGACCCGCCGCTTTGAAGCACTTGCGGCGATGGAAACGCCCGTGATCCTTCCGGGAGAGCAGATCGTATTTCTGCGCACGGTGGAAAACATTCCCGATTGCTTCACCAAAGCGGAATGGCGCGAGCTGAGAAGAAATTATATTCACGAGCTTGGCTATCTCTCCAACATCTCCCCCGACTACGAAACGGTCCTGAAGGAAGGCTTGCTTGCCCTTCGGGAACGGGGCGACGAATACGTAAAGCGTGAGATCGACGCTATTTTCGATCTGTCCGACCGCTACCGTGACGAGGCGATCAAGCAGGGACGGCAGGACGTGGCGGACATTCTGTCCCGCATCCCCCGCAAGGGAGCCACCACCTTCCGCGAGGCGCTGCAGCTGTTCCGGATCCTGCACTTTTCTCTGTGGCTGGAGGGGAACTACC
>JAFPBP010000007.1 GCA_017424085.1 Clostridia bacterium | reverse complement strand
GCCGTCGGCGCGGCGATGGAGGACGGGGTTCCAATGGGGGATGCCGTCATCCTCGGAGAGGGGAATGGCGGGAAAGGTCCATTTTCCCTCGGGGGAGCGGAAGGTTCCGTAAATGCGCACGTCACCCTTTCCCTCGCGGCTTCCGTAAAACCAAACGGTGAAGATCCTGCCGTCACGAAGGGTGACGAAATGGGATGCGTGGCATTGCCAGCCCTCCACAAAGGGGAGGATAAATTCATTGGCGACGATTTTCATAGGCGGCGCTCCTTCGTATTGATACTTATATTATACCGAGGACCATGCACGATTGCAAGGGAGAAATTGCTTCGTTTTTGAGACTTTTTTGCAAACAGAAATCAACCCACGCAAAAACTCCCTCTGCGCTGCCGCAAAGGGAGTTCGATTCGTATTCTGTGCAGAGAATCAGTCAACCAAAGAGATGATTGCCATCTCGGCAGCGTCGCCCTGACGGGGGCCGCACTTCACAATGCGAGTGTAGCCGCCGTTGCGTTCTGCGTATTTGGGAGCGATTTCGTTGAAGAGCTTCTTAACCACATCCTCCTTGGTGATGAAGGACATAGCCTGTCTCTTGGAATGAAGCGTGTTGGTCTTGCCGAGAGTGATCATCTTTTCGGCGAGAGAACGGACTTCCTTCGCTCTGGTAACGGTGGTCTCGATGGAGCCGTTTTCCAGCAAATATGTGGTCATGCCGCGCAGCATGGACATTCTGTGGTCGGTAGTTCTGCCAAGTTTACGAGTACCCATGTTCGGTTCCTCCTTCTTAATAGTAGTTATTCTTTATCCGATTGGAACGAAAGTCCGTAGGATTCCAGCTTGGTAATGACTTCTTCCAGAGACTTCTTACCAAGGTTACGGACACGCATCATTTCTTCGGGAGTCTTGTTGATCAGTTCGTCCACGGTGTTAATACCCGCACGCTTGAGGCAGTTGAACGAACGGATGGAGAGCTCCAATTCCTCGATGGTCATGGACAGGATCTTCTCCTTGCTCTCGTTGGGGTCGCCGACCCAGATTTCGGGGGCAACCTCGATGTCCTCCGCCAGCTCGACGAAGAGCGCCAGATGGTCGCTCATGATCTTCGCCGCAAAGGATACGGCGCTGCGAGCGGAAACGCTTCCGTTGGTCCAGACCTCCAGGGTCAGCTTGTCGTAGTCAGTGATCTGACCGACACGGGTGTTTTCCACCTGATAGTTGACCTTGGTAATGGGGGAATGGGACGAATCCATCACGATCAGACCGATGGGAGACACGGGAGGCTTGTTGCGCTCCGCAGGAACGTAACCGCGGCCCATGCCGATGGTGATCTCCATATAGAAATGGGTATCCTTCCCGACGGTTGCAATGTGCATATCGGGATTCAGAATCTCGATGTCGGAATCAGCCTTGATGTCGGCTGCGGTGACTTCTCCCTCTTCCTGAACATCGATATATGCGAACTTAGAAGTTGTTCCATGGAGACGGGCGATGAGGCCCTTCATGTTAAGAACAATTTCGGTAACGTCTTCCTTCACGCCGGGAATGGTGGAAAACTCATGCTGCACGCCATTGATCTTGATGGACGTAACGGCAGCGCCCTGAAGAGAAGAGAGAAGCATTCTTCTCAGGGAGTTGCCCAGCGTAATGCCGTAGCCGCGTTCGAGGGGCTCGACGACAAACTTTCCGTATTTCCCGTCTTCGGAAATTTCTGCGACTTCGATCGCAGGCTTTTCGATTTCGATCATAAATTGTACACCCTTTCATAAGCTTGCACGGTTTCCCGTGCGTGTTTGTTGCGCGGCGATGGGGCTGTAAGGGGGCTTGATTCAAGCGACCCTTACGCCTTCGCAGCATAATACAGGGTTCGTACGCCTGCGTCGGCGTACTTGCACGCTTACTTGGAGTACAACTCGACGATCAGGTGAACTTCGATGGGCAGATCGGTGACGTCTTCGATCTGAGGCAGAGCGACGACGGTACCGGTCATGGTTTCCTTGTCAAGAGTCAGCCACTGGGGAAGGGGCTTGCTCGCATTGGCTTCCAGAACACCCTTGATCTTGGAGGATTCCAGGCTCTTGGAGCGGAAAGCGATCACGTCGCCGGCCTTAACCAGGTAGGAGGGGATGTCAACCTTCTGACCGTTAACGGTGAAGTGACCGTGAACGACGAGCTGACGAGCCTCGGGGCGGGACATTGCAAAGCCCAGACGAGCAACCACGTTGTCAAGACGGGTCTCGCAGATCTGGATCAGGTTATTACCGGTAATGCCCTGCTTCTTGTTAGCCATTTCGTAGTACTTTTCGAACTGACCTTCCAGAACGCCGTAGTATCTTCTGACCTTCTGCTTTTCACGAAGCTGAACGGCATAAGGAGTCAGCTTGGAACGGCGAGCGCCGTGCTGCCCGGGAACGTTGGCACCCTTGGAAATGGGGCACTTTTCGGAGAAGCACTTGTCGCCCTTCAGGAACAGTTTCGTATTCTCTCGTCTGCACTGTTTGCAAACGGGACCAGTATATCTTGCCATATTCTTTCAATACCTCCGTTATACGCGTCTTCTTTTGGGGGGACGGCAGCCGTTGTGAGGAATGGGGGTCACGTCCTTGATCATGGTGACATCCAGACCTGCGGTCTGCAGAGCACGGATGGCAGATTCACGACCGGTACCGGGGCCCTTTACGTAAACTTCAACGGTCTTCAGACCATGCTCCATAGCAGCCTTAGCGGCGGTTTCAGCGGCGGTCTGAGCAGCGAAGGGAGTAGACTTCTTGGAGCCGCGGAAGCCCAGCTCACCGGCGGAAGCCCAAGACAGGGTGTTTCCGTTAACGTCGGTGATGGTGACGATGGTGTTGTTGAAGCTGGAGCAGATATGAGCAGCGCCTTTTTCAATATTCTTTTTTTCCTTGCGTCTCTTGATCGCAACTTTTTTAGCAGATTTCTGCTGTGCCATTCTGATATCCTCCTAACTGCTATTATTTCTTCTTGTTCGCTACGGTCTTGACGGGACCTTTGCGGGTTCTTGCGTTGGTCTTGGTGCGCTGACCGTGAACGGGCAGGCTCTTTCTGTGACGAACGCCCTTATAGCAGCCGATTTCGACCATTCTCTTAATGTTCATCGCAACCTCTCTGCGAAGGTCACCTTCGACAGTGAGATTTTTGTCGATGTAATCACGAAGCAAGCCAATCTCGTTTTCGGACAGATCCTTCACGCGGGTATCGGGGTTGATGCCGGTCTCCGCAAGGATAACTTTGGACTGGTTGATGCCGATGCCATAGATGTAAGTCAAGCCGATCTCGACTCTCTTGGCGTTAGGCAGATCCACACCGGAAATTCTTGCCATTTAATTTACCTCCAATTTCATTAGCCCTGCGTCTGCTTATGCTTAGGATCAGAGCAGATGACCATTACTTTGCCTTTACGCTTGATAACCTTGCATTTCTCGCACATGGGTTTTACAGAAGGACGTACCTTCATAATGAATACCTCCTTAAATGAAGCATTGTTTGCATTCAGTTGGATCCGACCGGCTTGCGGGGACCTGCGTTCCGCCAGGTGATCCGACCCTTGGTCAGATCGTAGGGGGACATTTCCACGGTCACCTTATCGCCGAGAAGAATCCGGATATTGTTGTCTCTCAGTCTGCCTGAGATATAAGCGGTGATTTTGTGTCCATTGATCAGTTCCACAATGAACTTCGTATTGGGCAGAGTTTCAACAACTACGCCTTCAATTTCGATAACACCATCTTTTGCCATGAAAAACCTCCGGAATCAGGATTGAGATGTGAGTATTAACGGCTCGTCGTCAGTTACGGCAACGGTATTCTCGTAGTGAGCCGAGAGGCTGCCGTCCTTCGTTACCACGGTCCACCCGTTGGGATGGATCTGCTGCACTTGGAATCCGCCTGCATTGATCATGGGTTCGATGGCGATGACCATCCCCTTTTGCAGGCGCAAGCCCTTGCCGCGGACCCCGTAGTTGGGAACGTCGGGATCTTCGTGTAACTGTGTTCCCACTCCATGACCGATATAATCCCGCACCACGGAGAATCCGTGCTGGTGCGCATAGGAGCTGATGGCGTATCCCACGTCACCCAAGCGGTAGCCGGGGCGGACGAACTTCAATCCCTCGTAGAAGGATTGGCGGGTCACGTCGATCAGTTTCTGTGCTTCGGGGGAAACCGTTCCGCAGGGGAAGGTTGCCGCGTTATCGGAATGGTAGCCGTTGAGCAGAACACCGACATCAATACTCACGATATCTCCATCGGTGAGCAAACGCCCCGACGGGATTCCGTGGATGACCTCATCGTTTACCGAGATGCATGCCACCGCAGGGAATCCGCCGTACCCCAGAAACGAGGCTTTCGCGTTTTTGCTCTTAATAAACTTGTGCATTACGTCATTGATATGCTTTGTCGTGACGCCGGGACGGACCTCCGCGCCTCCGATTTGGAGGACTTCGGCGGCGATCTCGCCGGCACGACGCATCAAATCAATTTCCCGCTGTGATTTCAATGTTACCATTGGGAAACCTTCTCTTTCTTCTTACAGAACGAGGGCCTTTTCCATCAGAGCGGTGGTGTCGGCCAGTTCTTCCTGACCTTCGACAAGTCTCAGTTTATTCTGCTGAGCATAGTAGTTTTTCAGAGGCGCAGTTTGCTTTTCGTAAACTGCGAGACGGTCGCGAACGACCTCTTCTCTGTCGTCGGCACGAGTGGTCAGACCCGCTCCGCACTTGTCGCAAATTTCACCCTTCGAGGAGGGCTTATAGACCACGTGGTACGTAGCTCCGCAGACGGGGCAGGTACGGCGGCCGCTCATGCGAGCAACGATCTTCTCCGCTTCCACCTCCAGGCTGACTGCCAGATCGATGCCGATGCCCATTTCGGTGAGCATCACGTCCAGCGCTTCCGCCTGAGGAATGGTACGGGGGAAACCGTCGAGAATGAAGCCGTTTGCACAGTCGGGCTTACCGAACCGCTCACGGACGAGGGCGATCACGTCTTCGTCTGCGACCAGTCCGCCGGACTGCATGACTTTTTCGACCTTCTGACCGAGGGGAGTCTGCTCCGCAACGGCAGCGCGAAGGATGGCTCCGGTGGAGATCTGAGGAATTCCGAACTTTTCGGAAATGATCTCCGCCTGAGTACCCTTGCCTGCGCCGGGAGCACCAAGAAGAATCAATCTCATGGCGCTCACCCGTCAATCAAGCACGCTGGGCATATTACGCTGAATCATCTGAGCTTCCAGAACCTTAACGGTTTCCAGAGAAACAGAGACGAGAATCATCATAGAAGTACCGCCCAGAGCGATGTTTGCAAGGTCTACGGGGAAGATTGCCTGCAGAATGTAGGGGAAGATAGCGATGACGCCCAGATAGATCGCACCGAAGAGGGTGATCTTGTTGACCGTATTCATGATAAAGTCAACGGTGGGACGACCGGGACGGATACCGGGGATGGTACCGCCGTTATCTCTCAACTGCTTGGCAATATCAGCCGCGTTGTACTGAATTGCGATATAGAAGTAGTTAAACGCAATGATCAGCGCGAAGCTGAGGAGCATATAAGCGATGCTGGTTTGACCGAAATACTTTTCCGTAAAGACAACGAATCCGTTGGTCTTGGGAAGGAACGCAGCGATGGTTGCGGGGAGAGAAGTGATGGCGAATGCGAAGATAATGGGCATAACGCCGGTCATGCAGACCTTGATGGGGAGCTGCTGCTTCTGTCCGCCGTAGATTCTGCGGCCGACCTGACGCTTTGCATACTGGATGGTGATGCGGCGTTCCGCACTGTCCATGAAGACGATGAGTCCCAGCATTGCAACTGCCAGAATGACGATGATGATCGCCAGCCACCACTTACCACCTTCACCGAAGGATCCGATCACGAAGGTGAGCAGATCGGGAGCACGGGAAACGATGGATGCAAAGAGGATCATGGAGATACCGTTGCCGATACCCTTTTCATCGATGCATTCACCCATCCACATAACCAGCATGGAGCCTGCGACCAAAGAGAAGATGATGGTGCAAGCAGCGAGGATGGACTGGAAGGTGTTGCCCGCAATGGTGATAGCATTGGCGCTGTTCAGGATCTGATAGTAACCGAAAGCCTGAAGCAGGGCAATGGCGATGGTGGAATAACGGGTGATGATATTCAGCTTCTTGCGGCCCTTCTTTTCGGCGCTGTCGTCTTTGGCGAGGCGCTCAAAATAGGGGATCGCAACGGTGAGGAGCTGAATGATAATGCTTGCGTTGATGTAAGGCTGAATGGTCAGCGCGAACAGAGTACCAACGCTGAGGGCATTACCGGAGAGCATGTTCATGTACCCCAACAGGGTGTTACCGCTGGTGAAGTAGGATTCGACCATGTCTGCGTCGAGGAAAGGAACAGGAATACTTGCACCGATCCGGAAGAGAACGATGATCATCAAGGTGTAAAGGATCTTCTTTCTCAGATCAGCGATTTTCCATGCGTTCCGGAGGGTTGTGAGGATTCCCATACCTTACAGCACCTCTGCTTTCCCGCCCGCAGCTTCGATCTTCTGGGCTGCGGTTGCAGAGAACTTAGCAGCCTTAACGGTGAGGCCCTTCACTTCGAGTTCGCCGTCACCGAGGAATTTTACGGGAGCTTCAACGTCCGAGATCAAGCCCTTCTTCAGGAGCTCTTCGGAGGTGATCACGCTGTTTTCAGCGAAATCGTTGAGCGCGCCGACGTTAACGACCTGGTAGGTCTTGGTGAAGCGGAGGTTGTTGAAGCCGCGCTTCGGAAGTCTTCTGTAAATGGGCATCTGACCGCCTTCGAAGCCGACGCGGACACCGCCGCCGGAACGAGCGTTCTGACCCTTATGACCCTTACCTGCGGTCTTACCGTTGCCGGTGCCGGCACCTCTGCCCTTGCGCTTAGCAACGTGAGTAGAACCGTATGCGGGAGCCAAATCAGACAATTTCATCTGGTATACCTCCTTTTCAGTCTTCAACTTTGATCATATAAGCGATCTGCGCAACCTTACCTTTGGTAGCAGCGTTGTCGGGCTGCACGGTAACGTCACCGATCTTATTGAGGTTCAAAGACTTTGCAGTCTTAACGTGATCGGGATGTCTGCCGATCAGGCTTTTAACGAGGGTAATTTTCATCTTCGCATCCTCCTCAACCCAGGATTTCCTGGACAGTCTTGCCACGGGTCTCAGCAACCTCAGCAACGGTACGCAGAGCCTTCAGACCTGCGATGGTAGCGTTGGCAAGGTTCTGGGGGTTCCGGGAGCGAAGAGCCTTGGTACGAACGTCCTTGACGCCTGCAGCCTGCAGGATATCGCGAACGGCACCGCCGGCGATAACACCGGTACCGGGGGCAGCGGGCTTCATCACGACCTGAGAAGCGCCGAAGGTAGCGACGACTTCGTGGGGGAGGGTGGTGCCCTTCAGGGAAACACTGACGAGATTCTTCTTAGCGTCTTCGATGCCCTTGTTGACTGCATCGTTGATTTCAACGGACTTGCCCAGACCAACGCCCACGTGACCGTTGCCGTCGCCGACAACCATCAGAGCGGTGAACTTGAATTTCCGGCCGCCCTTAACGGTCTTGGAAACACGGGTGAGGCAAATCATTTTTTCGGTAGTCAGGGACAAGGTGGACGCATCAATTCTTTCATTCATAATTTCTGTTATCCTCCTTGAAACTCAGAAATTCAGGCCAGCTTCTCTGGCACCTTCGGCTAATTCTTTTACGCGACCGTGATACAGGTAACCGCCGCGGTCAAAAACGACGTCCTTGATGCCTTTTTCGAGAGCGAGCTTCGCGATGGTCTCGCCGACCTTCTTCGCGGCAGCCTTATTTCCGCCGTATTCAGAGAAGTTCTTACCGACGGTAGAAGCGGCAACCAGGGTGGTGCCGGTGGTATCGTCGATGATCTGAGCGTAGATATTTTTCAAAGATCTGTAAACATTCAGACGGGGGCAATCAGCGGTGCCGGAAATCTTTCCGCGGACACGGGCATGACGCTTTTTTCTGATAATGTTAGCATCTTTTCTGCTGGTCATGTTGTGTTATCCTCCTATATGATTGAGTGATTCACGGGCGGGTGGGATTATTTACCCTTACCTGCCTTACCTTCCTTCATGCGGACATATTCACCCGCATAACGGACGCCCTTGCCATGATACGGTTCGGGGGGTTTGATTCCACGGATCTCTGCAGCGACCTGACCGACCATCTGCTTATCGCAGCCGGAAACAACGATCTTGGAGGGATCGGGAACGTCGAGAGTGATGCCTGCAACAGCATCCACGACTACGGGATGAGAGAAGCCCAGGGTCAGGTTGATTGCAGTGCCCTGCTTTGCTACTCTGTAGCCGACGCCCTGGATTTCCAGAGTCTTGGAATAACCGTTGGTGACACCTTCAATCATATTGGCAACGAGGGTTCTGGTCAGACCGTGGAGAGAGCGGTTGAGCTTCTCATCGTTGGAACGGGTAACCAGAACGGTATCCCCTTCCACCGTAACGGTCATTGCGGGGTGCAGATCTCTTTCGAGCGTACCCTTGGGACCCTTAACGGTGATATGGTTGGATTCGGGCACCAATGTTACAGTAACACCGGCGGGTATATTTATAGGCTTTCTACCAATTCTTGACATTGCGTGACTTTCCTTTCACTGTAGTTTGTCATCTTGCCTGTTCGGGGGAAACACAACTTACCAAACGTAAGCGAGGACTTCGCCGCCGACGTTGAGGCGACGAGCAGCCTTATCGGTCATAACACCCTTCGAGGTAGACACGATGGCGATACCCATGCCGCGGATAACCTTGGGCATATCTTCGCTGCTCGCGTAGCATCTCAGACCGGGCTTGGAAACGCGCTTGATTCCCTGGATGACTTTGGTTTTATTGGGACCGTACTTCAGCGTGACATTCATCATGCCCTGCTTGCCGTCTTCGGTCACGGTGAATGCCTTGACGTAGCCTTCGTCAACAAGAATCTGAGCGATTGCCTTCTTCATGTTGGACGCAGGGATCTCAACGCATTCGTGCTTTGCGTCGTTCGCATTGCGGATACGGGTGAGCATATCTGCAACGGGATCAGTAATATGCATAATAGAACCTCCTTTTCCTTCTTGCCCTGATTACCAGCTTGCCTTGCGGACGCCGGGAATCTGACCCTTGTAAGCCAGTTCACGGAAGCAGATACGGCAGATGCCGTACTTTCTCAGGTAAGCATGAGGTCTTCCGCAGATCTTGCATCTGTTGTATGC
>JAFPBP010000115.1 GCA_017424085.1 Clostridia bacterium | reverse complement strand
GATGCCGATATGATCATCGTCTTCGATAACGGTGCAGTTTCCGACGTGGGCAACCATGAGGAATTATTGTCCCGTTGCGTGATTTACCGCGAAGTGTACGAGCAGCAGACGAACGGAGGTGCGGATCATGAGTAAGCAAACAAAAATGCCTCCCTCCGATATGAAAAAAATGCATCGCGGCGGACCTAAGATCGACTTTAAGGCACTTTCCCGTGCCGTAAAGCTTCTGCTCTCCGCTTATCCCGTTCTTGTTCCCATTGCGGGGGTATGCATCCTGCTTTCCGCCGTGATTGCCGCTGTTCCCGCGATCTTCCAACAAAAGGTTCTTGCGGTTATCACCTCCTATCTTGACGCCGGCTCCACCGATTGGTCTGCCGCCATGGGGGAAGTCATTCCTCTGGTGCTGATCTTAGTGCTTCTTTATGCGTTTTCCATTACCTTCTCCACGGCTCAGACCCAGATGATGGCATATATCACCCAAGGTTTTTTGTGCAAGTTGCGCCGCAAGATGTTTGACGGGATGCAGAATCTTCCCATCAAGTATTTCGATACCCACAAGCACGGCGACATCATGAGCCATTACACCAACGATATCGATACTCTTCGACAGTTGGTATCCCAGTCTCTGCCCAGTCTGCTGCAGGCGTCGGTGATCGTCGTTACCGTGCTGTTTATCATGCTTTGGTACAGCGTCTGGATGACCATGGTGGTTCTTCTGGGTGTGGTTGCTATGTTCTTCGTATCCAAGATCGTTGGCGGCGGTTCTGCACGTTACTTCATCCGTCAGCAGAAATCCGTAGGGAAGACCGAGGCGTTTATTCAGGAGATGATGAACGGTCAGAAGGTCATCAAGGTCTTTTGTCATGAGGAGCAGAGCAAAGAGGATTTTGACCGCATCAACAATGAATTGTTCGAGGACGGCTTCCGCGCTCATGCGTATGCCAATATGCTCGGTCCCATCATCGGGAATATCGGCAATATTCTGTACGTTCTCTGCGCCACCGCAGGCGGTTTGTTCCTGGTAACGGGCGCTCCGAACCTTGCCATTTCCGGCTTGGCGTTTTCTATTGACATTGTGGTTCCCTTCCTGAATATGACCAAGCAGTTTACCGGCAACGTCAATCAGGTTTCCCAGCAGATCAACCATATTGCCATGGGGCTTGCGGGCGCGCAGCGTGTCTTCGATCTGATGGATCAGAAGCCCGAGGCGGACGATGGGTATGTGACTCTGGTAAATGCCGAGCTTTCCGAGGATGGAACGGTTTCCGAGACCGATCGCCACACGGGGCATTGGGCTTGGAAGTATCCTCATTCCGACGGATCGGTAACCTACACCCTCTTGCGGGGCGACGTCCGCATGACCGACGTGGACTTCGGCTATGAAGAAGGGAAGACGGTCTTGCACGACGTATCGGTCTATGCCGAGCCGGGGCAGAAGGTCGCCTTCGTCGGTGCCACGGGGGCAGGAAAGACCACGATCACCAATCTGATCAACCGTTTTTATGATATTGCCGACGGCAAGATCCGATATGACGGGATCAATATCAATAAAATCCGCAAATCCGATCTTCGTCAATCTCTGGGAATCGTGCTTCAGGAAACCAATCTCTTTACGGGTACGGTGATGGAGAACATCCGTTACGGAAAGCTGGACGCTACCGATGAGGAGTGTGTCGCTGCTGCCAAGCTGGCAGGTGCAGATGATTTCATCACCCGTCTGCCCGACGGATACGATACCATGCTTTCGGGGAACGGTGCCAACCTGTCGCAGGGACAGCGCCAGCTGATCTCCATCGCCCGTGCGGCAGTGGCGGATCCTCCCGTCATGATCCTTGATGAGGCAACCTCGTCCATTGATACCCGCACCGAAGCCATCGTTCAGCGCGGTATGGATAAGCTGATGGAGGGACGCACCGTATTCGTAATCGCCCATCGCTTGTCTACCATCATGAATTCCGACGTGATCATGGTTTTGGATCACGGCAGGATCATCGAGCGGGGAAGCCACGAAAAGCTTCTGGAAGAAAAGGGTACCTATTATCAGTTGTATACGGGCGCATTTGAATTGGAATGATCTCCGTGAATTCACCTGCAGTATTCTGCAGGTGAATTATTGTAGAAAAAGTGCCGAAATGTGATCAGAACCCTTGACAAATGATATAAAATGTGGTATAATATTTTGGTTAACCAAAATGCACATAACAGAATCGAGTTGAATGAATTTTGAAGCTTAGATTGAGATCCAGCGTCCGCAAGCGCAAGAAGATCATGACGATCTTGGGAGTAATTCTTCTTTGCGTTGTTGTTCTTTGTATCTCAGCGTCTGCTTTTGTGAACGGGTATCTTGATCGGATCGACCGCGTTGATGATAATAGCATCAGTGTGATTCGCCCCGAGGATGAGTTTTTTGATGTGGACGTAACCGAAACCGACACCGGTATGTCGGAAACCACAGATGTGACCGATAGCACCGACGTTACCGACGTTTCTACCGATTCGTCTGTGACCGATTCGTCTACCGACACCGAATCGAGCTCCACGGACAAGACCACCGATAAGAATACCTCTACAACCGATAAGACGACCGATAAGACGACTGACAAGACGTCAACCAAAACCAACAATAAGACCTCGAATCAAAATACCTCTACCGACAAGACCACGGATAAAACGACCGATAAAACCTCGTCCGTGAAACCTACCTCCCCGAATACGGATGGAATCCTTGATCCCAACTATACGGTGAATACCGATGAATTCCTTCCCCTTGATCCCGACGACGTTTCCTGGGATATCATTCAGGATATCGAGGATGACGGTCTGATCAACATCCTTTTGGTTGGGCAAGATCGCCGTTTGGGTGAGGGAAGACAGCGGTCCGATACGATGATCCTCTGCAGTATCAATCCCAAAACAGGTAAGGTTTCTTTGATTTCTTTCCTGCGCGATCTGTACGTTCAGATCCCCGGGGGATATTCCGATAACCGATTGAATGCGGCATACGTATTCGGAGGTTTCCCGCTGTTGAATGCAACGCTGGAGAAAAACTTCGGAATCACCGTTGACGGGAATTTTGAAGTAGACTTCAATGCCTTTGTTGCCATCGTCAATCTTCTTGGCGGTGTTGACATTTCGATTACCGAGGATGAATTGGATTATCTTCAGAATTTTGGTTATCTTGCCACGGCTACGGCTCCCGGGGTCCATCACCTGGACGGCCCGACCGCTTTGGAATATTCCCGCATCCGAAAGATCGACAGCGATTTTATGCGGACCTCCCGTCAGCGTACGGTGATGAACGCTCTGTTCAAAAAGGTTCAGTATTTGCGCACGACGGATCTGTTCAAGCTTCTTAATACGGTGCTTCCGTATTTGAAAACTAACATGACCAATACGGAAATCGTATCCGTCTTTTCTCGCGTGGCTCCCATCTTTTCCTCGTTGGAGATCAAGAACTACCACGTTCCTTGGAGCGGTGCATATCAATCCGCAACCATCCGCGGGATGCGAGTCCTCGTTCCTTCGTTGAGCAAGATCAACAAGCGCCTGGAAAATGAAATATTGCCTCTGAAATAAAAATACGGCAGACACGGTTCTTTGTGTCTGCCGATTGTTTTTGGATTGCTTTATTCAGCGGGAGCTTCGGGTGCTGTCTGGGGTTCTTCTTTGACAACGACTTCCGCTTGATCGGGATTGTTAATTTTGTCGATGGCAATGTGGATCGCCCGACTGAATTCTCTCAGAGTCTTGATCCTGCAGCCGTTTGCAAGGAAAGAGAGCTCTCCGCCCGCAAAATAGATGCTGAAAACCTTTCTGCGAATGACAAAGTAAAGAACAAACATCAGAAGCGTCATGATCCCCGCCACCATAATGCAGGGAATCAGAATGTCCTTCAGTTCCTCCTGTCCCGTTCCGTAGAAGATCGCAAGCCCTGCCGTGATCAGAAGGAAGAGAATTGCAAAAAAGAGGTAGCTTAATTTCTTCTGAGAGGTGAAGCCTGTGCTTGAAATATCCTTCAATCGGATGATGTTTTCATTTTCAGCAAGCGCATTGCCGGAGCCCGAGGTGAAGGAAATGCCGCGATGGTAAAGCCGTTTTTCGGTGAGAACGCAATAGTGGGAGGTCAGGCTCCCCGCAGGAGCGATCGTTCCCGATTGCAGCTGAGCGATTTCATGTTCCGAGGGGTCGGAAAAAATGCTTTTAACGTCGGTCATAATGTTCTCCTGAAGAAAGAAAGGTCTCGAATGCCGAGACCTTTCTGATTTTTTATGTGGTTCAGATTCTTGCAACGCCGGTTTCCTTAGCAGCCTTGACGACAGCCTCGGCAACGACCTGTGCAACTCTCTTGTCCAGAGCGGGAGCGATGATGTTTTCTTCGTTCAGATCCTCGTCGGAGATGAGGGATGCCAAAGCGTAAGAGGTGGCAACCTTCATTTCCTCATTGATGCAGGAGGCTCTGCAGTCAAGAGCACCGCGGAAAATTCCGGGGAAGGCGAGAACGTTGTTGATCTGGTTGGGGAAGTCGGAGCGTCCGGTACCAACGACGCGGGCACCCGCGGCCTTTGCCTTGTCGGGCATGATTTCGGGAGTGGGGTTTGCCATGGGGAAGACGATAGCGTCGTTAGCCATGGAACGAACCATATCCTCGCTGACGATGTTGGGAGCGGATACGCCGATGAAAACGTCTGCACCCTTCATAGCATCGGCAAGAGTGCCCATCTGGTGCTCCAGATTGGTAACCTCTGCGATCTCCGCATGGGCGGAGTTCAGCTCGGGCATCCCCTTGCAGATGATGCCGAAACGGTCAACCATGGTCAGGTGCTTCACGCCCATGTTCAGCAGGTGCTTTCCGATGGCGATGCCTGCGGAGCCTGCACCGTTAATGACGACCTTAACGTCGCCGATGTTCTTCTTCACGACGCGCAGAGCGTTGAGGAGCGCTGCTGCAACAACGATGGCGGTGCCGTGCTGGTCATCGTGGAAAATGGGAATATCGCAGATCTCCTTCAGCTTTCTTTCGACCTCGAAGCAGCGGGGTGCGGAAATGTCTTCCAGATTGATGCCGCCGAAGGATCCGGAGATCAGATAGATGGTGCGGACCAACTCGTCCACGTCCTTGGAGCGGATGCAGAGGGGGAATGCGTCAACGTCGGCAAAGGTCTTAAACAGAGCGCACTTTCCTTCCATGACGGGCATACCCGCTTCGGGACCGATGTCGCCCAGACCGAGAATTGCCGTACCGTCGGTGATGACGGCGACCAGATTGTTGCGGCGGGTCAGCTCGTAGGACTTGTTCACGTCCTTGTTGATGACGAGGCAAGCCTCGGCAACGCCGGGGGTATACGCAAGGGACAGATCGTGTCTGTCATTCACTTCGCAACGGGAGATGACTTCGATCTTACCGTTCCATTCATAGTGCTTCTGCAGGGATTCCTGTTTGATATCCATGAGATTCGATTCCTTTCTTGTTTCTGTAAGTACGGGCGACCCGCAGGCCGCCCGTAACGCTTATCATCAGTCTTCGAAGGGGAACTTGTACTGAGTCAGACCCAGTTCGTCGCGGACAGCGATCATTTCCTTCTGAACAGCGGCGTTGATCTTTACGCCGGTAACTTTTCTTTCACACCAGGTGTCGTATTCCTTTTCACCTGCGGTGTAGATGCGCTCACAGCCGGGAGCCTTCTGAGAGTTACGCAGGTCTCTGAGGATGGCGCCTGCGGTCTTCTTGAAGGATTCCAGACCCATGAATGCTTCGGGATCGATGGCGATGAACCAGTGACCCAGATGGAAGGGGATCTTCTCGCCGTTCTCGCCGATGCCGGAGAGAGCCTTGAGGAAGTTACCCTGCTGGAGAGCTGCGGAGAGGATTTCAACTACGGTAGCGTAGCCGTAGCCCTTGTAGCCAGCCAGCTCCTCGCCG
>JAFPBP010000114.1 GCA_017424085.1 Clostridia bacterium | reverse complement strand
TTTGCGTCGTAAACGTTCGCTTTTATGATGAAGAAGGCGTCTTTGTTCATTTTGGAAGCCAGCTGCTTGGTTTTCGACAACTCAAAGTTGAGTTGCAGGGTGTCGCACTCTTCAACCAAATGGCATCGGAAGATCATTCCATAGCGAAGGAACACGTCGGTTTCAATGACCAAATTCCTTCTGACCTTCGTCAGAAGCGCTTCTTTTTCGGGACCGTTCGGGACAGCCTCTCCGGCAGGAATAATGACAAAAGCCGTCCCGCAAAATTCGCAGAACCCGGTTCCCTTGGTGGTGTCAACCGTTACGTTTGCACCGCATTGAGTGCATTTTACAGGTGCCAATGCCATAAAAGTCCTCCCTGATTTTTTTATACTACTATTTTATCACATTTTGCAAGCCTTGTCAACAGAACGTCCAACGTTTGTAATTTGATTATACCAAATCTCCCGTCCCATAAACCACCCAATTCTCCGTCGGAAGAAGTTTTTTTCGTCCGCCCAACCCTCGCAAGAGGTGGGGCGCTGTGAAGCAACAATTCGACTGAGAGGATCCTTTCGTGGGGGGGGCTGTCTGTTTTCGGAGGGGATCGCGCTTCGGGATTTTGCGCCCACGATGATATATAAATAGGTAGGCAGTTTGCGGACGGCTTGGGAAAGGATGAAAAAATGTTACGCGGTTACTGTTTTTATTTCGTTTTTTTTGATAATGTGACCGTATATGTGACCGAAGTCTGCTATAATGTGCTTGTAAAATCCGAATTTACACAACAATTTACATAAATTGGAGAGGATAAAAACATGAAAAAGGCAATTTCTCTTTTCTTAGCCCTTCTGCTGTGCCTGAATTATCTGCCCACCTTCGACCTGTTCGAAGCGGCGGTAGCCGAAAACGTTTGGCACGGAGACTCCTATAAGGTGGACGTCAAAGCGGGCTCCAACGGGTACACCTACCAGTCTTCCTATAAGACGCCTTGCCACGCATATGAATTCTCGAATCATATGGTGACCAACGGGACCCGCAGAACCGACTATCCTCAGTATTATGCGTCCGACATTCCTCAGCTGCTGATCCTCTTGAACGCAGAGAGCGATTATACCTGGACTCCCAACGGCGTTTACGAATTCGGCAAGAGCAACTACGAGGTCCTCTATTGCTGCGATGCCGTGACGGGTTATGTACACGGCGTGCACTACAAGCGCATGAATCTGGAAGACAGCAGCTATTATGATCCCGATGCTGCCAAACACATCCGCGCCATCGTTACCAATTCTTATCCTTACATCTCCGTGGAGCAGATGAAGGCTGATCTGAAGGCAGAGGGCTTCAAGGATGCGGACAAGCTGACTCGCGCTGATCTGATCACCGCGATCCAGACCGCCATCTGGTCCTATGCCAACTCGGAGGAGAATCCCCCCAGCTTCTATTCGCAAACCTTTGACGTTACCTCCAACACCCAGTGGGGCCGCGTTATGCACGACTATTCCAACGAGATGCGGGATGCGGACGGCAAGGCATGGTGGTATGAGGGCAAGGTGAACCTGAAGACCGGCGCAGGCATTCTGATCGACGACGAGATCGGTGCAAGAATCGGCGCTTTGATCGAGCATCTGAAGAAGAGAGAGCCTGTGGATCCCGTGGAAAAGCAGGTCATCATCTCCAAGCTGAATATCGTTGACTTCGCTCCCGTCATGGAGGTTGACGGCCTTTATCGGGTCATGCTCCGTGCGAATCTGAACAACAGCGGCAGCAGCGCCAACGATGATATTTCCCTTGATATTTACGTGGACGACGTGTTCTTCGGAACCAAGAAGGTCATGATGGGCACCGAATCCTATGATTTCTCCGTTCTGGCAAAGCCCGAGCAGACCATTAAGATCGTGGTCTCCGGCACCCAGATCCTCCCCACCGGCGTTTATTTCTACGAAGCCGAGGGCGGCCGTGAGGTTTCCCAGTCCCTGGTCGGGATCGCAGGCGGCGCCACCGAGGTCTACAGCGAGGACAGCGTTGTCATTCCCGAAATCGAGGGCGTGACCGCCGATCTGAAGCTCAGCAAGGTCGATAACAACAACAAGCCCCTCACCGGCGCGGAATTCACTCTGTACGCCATGGGTGAAAAGGGCACGGTCAAGGTCGGAACCTACGCCGTGGATGAAGCGGGCGAGCTTCTGATCGAGGATCTTCTCCCCGGAGAATATCTGCTGGAAGAAACCAAGATCCCCTTCGGATATCTGGCTCCCGAGCAGTCCATTCAGTTTGAAGTAACCAAGACCGGCTATATTCTTCTCACGCAGGGCGACCACGCCGAGATCGTGGACGGGGATTCCTACAACGTTACCGTGAAAAAGGACGGCGACGTGATGGTTGACGAGTACGTTCCCGAGCTTGAGATCGATATCATCCCCGGAAAAACCACCAACGGTCAGGTTTCCGAGAAGATCGGCAGCGACAGCGAATTTGTTCTCATCGTCCGCAGCGGCGAGGTTATCTCCGGTGACGTTACCGTTACGGTGAACAAGAGCTTCTCCGGAACCATCAATTCGATCCTTCCCGCGCTGAAGTTTGACCGAAACGATCTTGAGGATCAGGCGCTGCAGAAGAAGATCCGCGAGCTCTACACCGATGAGCATTTCGTAGATCCCGCTACCATCATCGTTCCCCCCGCTCCCGTCGGCTACCCCTTCCTTTACGCAGGCCATGCCGGCGATTACAGCGCTCACTACGTAAGCAAGGTCATGGTCTATTTTAAGCGCGATCTGAATGGCGATCCCATCAAGGATGAAAACGGGAACTACGTGATCGATCGCTTGACCAAGACGAACGGCACTCCCCTTACCTACAAGGGAGTTGCCACCACCAACATCAACGGCCCCTTCGATCAGAAGACCGGCACCAGAGCCCGTCAGTTCCTGCTGAAGGATGCCCTGGGGAACGTTCTGTACGCATACTGCATCGACGTTGAGACCGATGCTGTGAATAACAGCTGGTACAGACTTGCAAATCTGGAAGACAATGATTATTATGCCACCGAGGATGCGGAGAATCGCGTCCGTGCGATCCTTGAGAAGGGCTATTGGGGCACCGCGGAAGGTGTCGGAAGCCTGGAAAGCCTGAAGGATGCGCTCAAGAAATTCGTCCGCTCCGGCGCCGTTGAAACGGAATATGACATCACCTTCGTGATCCGCGGCGCAAAATATACGTCCAACTCCGTTCTGGCGGACGGGGAATACGTGGGCGACGGCGTGATCTGCCATACCGTTACCGAGCACGTTACGCTGACCGAGGAGCTGATCGACGGACTCACCGAGGGCGAAGCGCTCGACGCTATGACCATGGCGATCTGGACCTATGCAAACGGTTCGCAGAGCACCCTTGACGGCAAGGACGGCGCGGTAATGGGCGATCTCGGATACGGCAGCTGCGCAAGCGGCGACTCCATCAACGGGCAGAACGATTTCGCGGGCGCCGCAAGAACCAAAGCCCTTTATGCATACCTGATCGGGCTGGAGGGAAAGCAGAAGTCTACCGTGATCATCAACGATAAGACCTTTGCGGAAAACATGAAGCTCATCGTTGGCAAGAAGATTGCCGACGGGATCTATGAGGGCAAGCTTCGCTTTACTCTGGGCACGGAGCTCGGAGAAAAGGACAATCTGACCGTTGCGCTCACCTACGTTGACGCATACGGAAAAACGCAGACCCTGGAGGTTCCTCTGACCGGCGTAGGTGCTCTGGTTGCCGAAAACGGCTTCTACACCATTGGCGGTCTTACCCTCAAGGCAGGCGAGGCATTCGACTTCTCTCTGAATGTCTACGGCGATCAGTACCTTGAAAGAGGTGCGTATATCCTCACCGCGCAGAACGGTTCTCAGACCATGGTAACCATCGCGGAGGGCATGAACGCCGTTGACGTAACCAAGACCGCTTCTGTCTCCTTCACCGTGGAGGAAAGCAAGCATTACGAAAAGACCTATACCAAGACCGAGCAGACGCTGGTGGTTGTAAACTATCCCGAAACCGTTTCGATCTCCGGCTTCAAGACCTGGGACGACAATAACGATCAGGACGGCGTCCGCCCCGAAAAGATCACCATCTACCTGCTGGCAGACGGCGAGACCGTGGCTACCAAGGTTGTAACCGCAGACGACAATTGGAAATGGTCCTTCGTCGGCGTGAATAAGTACAACGGAACCGAGGAAATCACCTACACCGTTCTGGAAGAGGTTGTGGACGGATATAAGACCTCCTATGACGGCTTCAACGTCACCAACACTCATATTCCCGAAAAGATCGAGATCGAAGGCTCCAAGATCTGGGACGATAATGACGATCAGGACGGCATTCGTCCCGATTCCATCGTGATCATCCTGTTCGCCAACAACGAAGAGATCGATCGCAAGACCGTCACCAAGGACGATTGGACCTTCAAGTTCACCGATCTGCCCAAGTATGAAAACGGCGTAGAGATCAAGTACACCGTGAAAGAAGTTGCCGTAGAGGGTTACAAGACCACCTACGAAACCTCCGAAAACAACTTCAACATCATTAACACTCATATTCCCGAAAAGATCGAGATCGAAGGCACCAAGACCTGGATCGACAATGACGATCAGGACGGCATCCGTCCCGATTCCATCGAGATCATTCTGTTCGCCAACGGCGAAGAGATCGATCGTAAGACCGTCACCAAGGACGATTGGACCTTCAAGTTCACCAATCTGCCCAAGTTCGAGAACGGCAATGAGATCAAATACGAGATCTTCGAAGCTCCCGTGGCTGGCTACGAAACCTCCTATGACGGCTTCAACGTGATCAACACCCACGTTCCCGACGTGACCTCCGTGTCCGGCTCCAAGATCTGGAAGGATAACGACGATCAGGACGGCATCCGCCCCGAATCTGTCGAGATCATCCTGTTCGCCAACGGGGAAGAGATCGATCGCAAGACCGTGATCTCCGATAACAACTGGGCGTTCTCCTTCACAAATCTGCCCAAGTACAAGAACGGCGTAGAGATCAAGTACACCGTGAAAGAGGTTCCTGTAGAAGGCTACAAAACCACCTATGAAACCTCCGGCAACAACTTCAATATCATCAATACCCACGTTCCCGAAGAAATCGAGATCGAAGGCACCAAGACCTGGATCGACAACAATAATCAGGACGGCATTCGTCCCAACTCCATCGAGATCATTCTGTTCGCAAATGGCGAAGAGATCGATCGTAAGACTGTCACCAAGGACGATTGGACCTTCAAGTTCACCAATCTGC
>JAFPBP010000113.1 GCA_017424085.1 Clostridia bacterium | reverse complement strand
ATCATCGGCGCAGGTCCTGCAGGTATTTTTACCGCCCTGGAGCTGATTCGCAAAGGAAGCAAAAAAAGCATCCTGATCGCCGAAAAGGGTGCTGCCATCGAACACCGCAGCTGCCCCAAAGCGAAAACAAAAAAATGCGTTAACTGTAAGCCCTATTGCCATATCACCACCGGATTTTCCGGTGCGGGAGCATTCTCGGACGGAAAGCTGTCCCTGAGCCCCGACGTGGGAGGCGCTCTGCCCGAGCTGATCGGCGAGGATCTGGCAGAAGAAACCATCAAGTATACTGATGGAATCTATCTGGAATTCGGAGCCGACGAGCACGTGGAAGGGGTCAGCAACCCCGAAGAGGTCAAGGAGATCCGCAAGCGCGCCATCGAGGCGGGACTGAAGCTGGTTGACTGCCCGATCCGTCACCTCGGAACCGAAAAGGCGCAGGACATTTACTACGCCATCGAGCAATATCTTCTGCAGAACGGCGTGGAAATGCTCTTCGGATACGAATGCACCAACCTGATGATCCAAGATCACGTCTGCAAAGGCGCCTATCTGAAAAAGGGCGCAGACGAGATCACCGTGGAGGCGGAGCACGTGGTGGTTGCCACGGGACGCCGCGGCGCAGAATGGCTGGAGCATCTGTGCACCGAGCACGGCATCGAGCATCGCCCCGGTACGGTTGATATCGGCGTACGCGTCGAGGTCCGCAACGAGGTCATGGAGCAGGTCAACAAGGTTCTTTACGAATCGAAGCTGATCGGTTATCCCAAGCCCTTCAAAAATAAGGTCCGTACCTTCTGCCAGAACCCCGGAGGATTCGTCAGTCAGGAGAACTACGACAACGACCTTGCGGTGGTCAACGGACATTCTTACAAGGAACTGAAGTCCAACAACACGAACCTTGCCATTCTCGTTTCCCACAACTTCAGCGTGCCCTTCAATCAGCCCATCGCCTACGCGCAGAAGGTTGGAGAATTGTCCAACATGCTGGCGAACGGACAGATCCTCGTTCAGCGCTTCGGCGATATTCTGGACGGAAAGCGCACCTGGGAAAAGGAGTTGAGTCACTCCAACCTGAAGCCGACCCTTCCCGATGCGGTTGCGGGCGACATCACGGCGGCAATCCCCTACCGTGCAATGACGAACATCATCAACTTCATTCACGCACTGAACCACGTGGTTCCCGGGTTTGCCTCCACCGAAACCCTTCTCTATTCTCCCGAGCTGAAGTTCTACAGCAATCGCGTGCAGATGGACAAGGAGTTCAACACCAGCGTTCCCGGTCTCTACTGTCTGGGCGATTCCAGCGGTTGGACCCGAGGCCTGATGATGGCATCGGTCATGGGCGTTCTCATGGGACGCAGACTTGCCGCAGAAGAACAGTAACAACATCAATGCCGTCGGTAAATCCGACGGCATTTTTGCGCTTAAAATATCAGATTGCAGACCCACGCGGAAAGAAGAACCGTCAAAGCATCACAGATCAATGCGGCAGAGATCACCCTCCACAGCCCCTTCGGGTTGGCTCCCCCCAAGTAGATTCCAAGGGTATAAAAGGTGGTTTCGGTGGAGGCTGACAGTACGCAGGCAATGCGCCCGACCAAGGAATCCGCCCCGAAGCGGTCCAAGATCTCCGAGCAAAGAGACAAGGACCCTCCCCCCGAAAGGGGGCGCATCAACACCAATGGGACGATCGGGGACGGGATCGACAATGTGTCACACACGGGAGCGATCAACCCGATCATGAAATCCAGCGCGCCCGATGCGCGAAACACACTCACCGAGATCAGAATCAGCATCATCGTGGGAAAGATCCGCAGACAAGTCTGAACCCCCTCCCTTACCCCCTGCGCGAAGGATGAAAGGATGGGGACGCCGTGGATCAACCCCATCCCCAAAACGAACAGGATTAAAATCGGGATCATACCTTCTTCCCCTCCCGAACCATCAGCCTTACCAAAAGCACTCCGACAGCGCAGGTTACCCCCTGCACGATCCAGACGGCGGGGAGAATGTCGGTCGGGTTTTCAGCGCCTTCAGCAACGCGGAGGGCAAAAATCGTCGTTGGGAGCAACTGCACCGAGCAGGTATTCAGAATCAAGAACACGGCAAGGGAGCGGGAGATCGTTCCATCGTTCATGCGTCCGCAGGCGCGGAGTCCGTAGGGCGTGGCGGCGTTCCCCAAACCAAAGAAATTGGACGCAAGATTCATGGCAGAGCAAGCCAAAAGCTCGGGATCGGTTTTGGTTCGGGGCATCAGAACCCCAAGGGGACGGGACAGGATCCGTGAAAAACCTCCCACCAACCCACCGGCTTCGGCAACTCGCATGATACCGCAAAACAGACAAAGCACCCCGCCCGTTTTCAAAAGAAGCGCCATCACCGATTCGGGAACGGACAGCAATTCCTCCGTGATTTGCCCCAAGGTCCCGTGCATTACGCCGTACACCGTGCCGATTCCGATCAACGCAAAGCAGATCCAGCCGATCATAAACCTCTCCCCTTTCACTTCATTGTATGGATAACAGAGAAAAGTATGTCATACAATGAAATCAGAAAAGGAGCGAATGCGTATGAAACGATGGGAAAAAATCTTGCATTTTCTGGAGGTACATTGGCAATCGGTAACCCTATCTGCGGTTTGCGTCTGTCTCTCCATGGTGGCGCTTGCGGCGTTGGACAATCAGACGTCGGAGGTCTTTTCGGGAAGCGATTGGGGATTGAACTTTGTCATTCAGGGAGCGGCGCCCCAAGGAAACGTGGGAGCGGAAAAGTTAAAGGAATTTGACGCCTACTACATTGGAAACACCGACGAAAAGACCATCTATCTGACCTTCGACGCAGGGTACGAAAACGGCTATACCAAAACGATCCTCGACGTTTTGAAGAAGCACGAGGTAAAAGCCACCTTCTTTTTGGTGGAGCATTACATGAAAACGGCGCCCGAGCTGGTGCTTCGCATGGCGGATGAGGGGCATATCGTAGCAAATCACACCGCATCCCATCCCGACATGAGTACGCTGACCTCCGCAGAGGCTCTACGGGCGGAGCTGACGCCGGTGGAAGTAAAATACCGAGAGATCACGGGACGGGATATGATCAAGCTTTACCGACCGCCTCAAGGAAAATTCAGCGAATTGAACCTGCGACACGCACAGCAACTGGGATACACCACCGTCTTCTGGAGCCTTGCGTACGTGGATTGGAACACCGCAAAGCAGCCCGATCCCAAAAGCGCAATACAAAAGCTGAACGCACGGATCCACAACGGTGCCATTGTGCTTCTGCACAGCACGTCCGCCACCAATGCAGCCATTCTGGATGAACTGATCCGGGGCTGGAAGGACATGGGATATACCTTCGGAAGTCTGGAGGATTTTGTAAAATAGGCTTTGAAATGCAACCGTGATCGGTTGCATTTTTACTGTTCAAAATCAATTACGATTCTTGTATACCATTTGACACAAAAAAGTGTTACAGTATTCTTATTACGTAAGGAGGGGTGCCTGTGAAGCCTTTTGAGAATGCAAAATGGATCTGGTGCAACAACAATGCGGGGAAAGATGAATACGGCGAATTCATCTGCGAATTCAATGCATCAAGCGATTCTTGCCAATGCAGAATTTCCTGCGACGGAGATTATGCGATGGAATTGAACGGTACCTTCGTTGAAAGCGGACAGTACGGTGATTTTGAGCATTACAAGATTTACGATACGGTGGAACTGACGCCCTATCTTGTCGATGGCAAAAATCGCTTGACCGTGACCGTGTGGCATTTCGGCGGCGCATCCCAGAGGTATCGTCCTGCCCCTGCGGGCTTAATCTTTGAGATCGTTCAGAACGAAGAAATCATCGCTCAAAGCAACGAGAAGACATTATCCCGCAAGAGCCTTGCCTATGAAAACGGCCGCATGAAGAAGATTACGGGGCAGTTGGGCTACGGCTATGCATACAACGCCGCAAAGGAAGACGATTGGAAGCAAAAAAACCCCGAAAATTTCCATCCCTCGGTTCTTTCGGAAAAAGATTGCACCCTCATCCCTCGCCCCATAAAAAAACAGGTTCTCGCCCCCATGATCGAGGCAAAGGAAATCCGTAACGCCGGAAAGCGCAATTACATTTTCGATTTGGGGAAAGAGGTCGTAGGACTGTTCTCCCTGAGCATCACGAGCAAAACGGAACAACGCCTGACGATTTCCTACTCCGAGCATCTGGAGAACGGAGAGGTTTACCGCATCGTGGGCAAACGGGACTTTTCCTTCGACTATACGACTAAGGTCGGGGAAAATCAATATGTCAACCCGTTCCTTCGCCTTGCCTGCCGCTATATCGGAATCGTCTGTGAGGACGAGATCGACGTTCAGAAGATCGGGCTGATCCCCCAAAGCTATCCCGTAAACACCATTCCTCTGACGGCGACCAACGAGGACGATCAGAGGATCATCGACTTGTGCGTCAATACGCTGAAGCTTTGCATGATGGAGCATTACGTGGATTGTCCCTGGCGAGAGCAATGCCTTTACGCCTTCGACTCCCGCAATCAGATGCTCTGCGGATACAAGGCATTTGAAGGGGGCAATGCGGAATACGTACGGGCAAATCTGAAGCTGATGAGTCAGGACAAGCGGGACGACGATTTGTTGTCCATCTGCTTCCCCTCGGGAACGCCGCTGACCATTCCCTCCTTCTCCCTTTATTACATTCTTTCGGTCAATGAATATCTCAAAAACACGGGCGACAGATCCCTGCCCATGGAGGTTTATCCCCGTCTCGTTGCGATTCTCGGAGAATTTCTCAAGCGCAGAGAAAACGGACTTGCGGTCCGCTTCGAAGGCAAGGATTACTGGAATTTCTACGATTGGTCTCCCTATTCCGACGGAACGCTGGGGCGCGCCGAGGTAAGCGAGCCTGATGCCGCATTGAACTGCGGGCTGATCCTTGCGTTGGACGCATTGAAGGAGATCTGCGACGCCTGTGCTCTTCCCTTCCCCTATGCGGGAGCGGCGGACGAGCTGAGGCGAAACGTGAAGGATGCATTCTTCTGCCCCGAAACAGGGCTTCTGACCATGCGGATCGGTGCGGATGAATACACGGATCTGGCAAATGCTCTTGCCATCCTTGCGAAGGTGGTCTCTCCCGAGGAGGCTTCGGTCATCTGCAACGCCGTTATCGCAGGCAAAACCGAGGCATGCTCGCTGAGCATGCGGATCTTCAAATACGACGCTCTTCTGAGCGTAGATGCGGAAAAATACCGCGATTACATCCTCGGCGAGATTCGCCGTGACTACAAAAAAATGATCGACGCCGGATCCGATTGCACTTGGGAAACCATCGACGGATCGATTGCATTCGACAATGCGGGGAGCCTCTGCCACGGATGGAGCGCCATTCCCCTGTTATATCTCCCCACGCAAAACGCATAACGAGGTAAACCATGCTTCAAAAATTCATCGGGGACAGGCAATTCTACCGTCAACTGCTTGCCCTATCCATTCCTCTCATGATTCAAAACGGGATCACCGCCTTCGTCAACATGCTGGACAACATCATGGTCGGCGCGGTGGGAACAGAGCAAATGACGGGGGTTGCGGTGGCAAACCAATTGATCTTCGTCTTCAACCTCTGCATTTTCGGCGTCATGTCGGGAGCAGGTCTGTTCGGAGCGCAGTTCAGCGGGAAATCCGATCACGAGGGATTGCGCCATACCTTCCGTTTCAAGATCCTTGCAGGGATCCTGTTCACGGGACTGGGAATCGCCCTGTTCCTCTTTGCGGGCAAGCCCCTTTGCGCCCTCTACATGACCGAGGGGGAAAGCGGACTTGATGCGGCGGCAACGCTGGAATACGCATACGAATATCTGGTGGTCATGCTGGTAGGGCTTCTCCCCTACACCTTGACCCAATGCTATGCGGGAACCCTGCGGGAAACGGGACGGTCGGTACCCTCCATGGTGGCAGGGATCGTGGCGGTTCTGGTCAACCTCTGCCTGAACTACGTTCTCATCTTCGGAAAATTCGGCGCTCCCGCCATGGGTATCGTTGGGGCGGCGATTGCAACGAACATCTCGCGCGTCGTGGAATTGACGATCGTTGCGATCTGGACCCACGCACATAAAAAGGACGTCCCCTTCATTAAAGGCGCATATCGCAGTCTTCACATTCCAAAAGCCTTGGTCAAGCAGATCATCGTCCGCGGACTTCCTCTGATGCTCAACGAAACCATTTGGGCGGCGGGCATGGCAACCCTGTGCCAATGCTACTCCCTGCGCGGGCTTGACGTGATGGCGGCAAACAACATCTCCCAGACCTTCCTCAACGTATTCTCGGTCAGCTTCAAATCGGTGGGGGTTGCCATCGGCATTATGCTTGGGCAGATCTTAGGCGCGGGACAGCACGAAAAAGCACGGCGAGACTGCCCCAAAATGCTGGTATTTTCGGTGCTTGTCAGCATTGTGACCGCAGGACTGTTTGCGATCCTGGCGGGTTGGATCCCCTCCTTTTACAACACCACGGAAGAGGTGCGGGCGATTGCGACGATGCTGATGCTGATCACAGCCGCAACCATGCCCCTGGACGCCTTTGCAAACGCCACCTATTTCACCCTGCGGGCAGGAGGAAAAACCTTCGTTACCTTCCTGTTCGACAGCGGCTTCGTGTGGGTGATCGCGACTCCCGTTGCAATGATTCTTGCGAACTTCACAACCCTCCCCATCCTTCCCCTGTACGCAATCGTGCAATGTCTGAACCTCATCAAATGTCTGGCAGGCGGGTATCTGGTCAAGCAGGGATCCTGGGTGCAAAACATCGTAGACCAACAGTAATTACATAAAAAACGAATGACACTTTCTCTCGGGAAAGTGTCATTCTCATATGCTTATTGATTTTTGAGTTCAACCGCAAAGAGCGCTGTACCGTTTTCGGGAAGATCGAATTCCAAGGAATCGCAGGTCTGCTCGGGAACGTCAGCCCCAAACACGGGACGGAGGTGAACGGTGGTCGGGAAGCGGACCGACTTGGGTCCTCCCTGTGCGGAATGAAGCCCAAAATAGCCGTTTCCCGCATAGACCACGTTAGGCAATTCGGAATAGCAATGAACCCCGTGCTCGACCAAAAACGCACGAATCTCCTCCGCAGACAGAGCCGAATGCTCGGGTGTGGCGCAGAGATAGGGGATCTTCAGAGATCGGCACAACGCAAGAGCACGCTCACCCGCGGGAGAGGGTATGGGGAACGGAAACACAGCGGCGCGGTAACGGGAAAGAACGGTCGGTGCATCCTCCACCATGAAAAGATCGTAGGGCGTCCCAACGTTCCCCATCTCGGTTCGGGTCGTATTGACGCCGCCGCGCGTAAAGTGACCGGACAGCTGAGGCGATTCGGAAAGCATATTGGCATACGCCGTCTCGTCCGCAAAGACGGCAACGTCGGGGGTCAGCCATGCACCGTCCTTATCCGAAGCCTCGCTATCGTAGATCTCCTTCATGGATTTCAACTCCGCCATCAGCAGAGGATCGTGATACCAACCGCCCCACATATCAAACCACCACACGGCAGATGCCTTCGAGATCTGATGCGCGAAGCATTTTCGCAGCGCCTCCCGAGAAAGCTCGGCGGTGGGAGGTCCCTCCCAGACGGAGGTTCCGTTGGCGGTCTTATAGATATCGTCGGGATAGCGCCCCGGACGTGCGCGCTGAATGCTCGTGGTAAGGTAGGTCCGAATGTCACATTCGATAAACGCCAGCTTTCCGTGAAGCTTCAGCGAATCCACGGGAACCATGTCTGCCCAGTCGATCCCGAAGGCACGGTTCTGCGTATAAGCGTTGGGAGAAGAGAAGAAATCCAGATTGGGAGAATCCAGAAGGCGGCGCAAGCCGTGGCTTCCGAACAGCACGGTATTGTTCGACTCAAAGGTGTATCCGTAGAAGGACCCGACGATCTGCGTATGATTCGTCTCCTCCTTCACGATCGAGGCAAAATAGTCCAGACTTTCCGCCACACCAAGATTGCAAAAAAGGCAATACCGCCTTGCGTTTTCACTCTCCTGACGGGGATTTCCGCGATATTGAAACTCATCGTATGCGGGAAGGGTCGCATGATCCTCGCCGTAGGTCTCCTTGATCCAGCGACGGTAGTATTTCTCCGCACCGGCACAGAGACCGCCCTTCATATCGGGGAAAAACCATTCCTGCGTCTGTCCGCCGCAGATCTGCCAGCCGCCCACACGGTCGGAGTAATCCGAGGATCTGACATGCGCGATCAGCTTGCGAAGCAGATCTCCCCCGTCTTTACGGAACCGATCCGAAAACAGAATTTCTCGCATTCCCGCTTTCTTGGTGGGAACGACCTCGTCGGGGTTCTGATCCACCCACCATTTGGGCATGCTGATATAAATACGGGGGAAAATGATCGCATCGGGAGTCTTCTTCAGGATCTTGTAAACGGCGTCCTCGAATTCCGAATAGTCAGGGTGATCGGGATCCTCGAATATCCCTACGTTAAAGGGTGTAAATCCCGTTTTCTCGCTGTTGATCGGAAGGTCGGTAAAGGATGCGTTGACGAAGAAGATGCGATATCCCGCATCCAGAAAATCCTCGTATCGGCTCCGCTCCTCAAAATAGGTGGTGTACGCCATTGCCGCCACGGGACGGTGATCGATCCACAGGGTCGGTCGTTCACGGTTCAAACG
Organism: Clostridia bacterium; assembly: GCA_017424085.1. GTDB lineage: Bacteria > Bacillota > Clostridia > Oscillospirales > UBA644 > RGIG995. The sequence continues at coordinate 786 of JAFPBP010000113.1, read as the reverse complement.
GACTTCGCTTACAAGCATGAGCATATCCTTCTTTCAAATCAATTTTAGATTAACTCAATCGCGGGAGCACTTCTCCGCGTCAATGGCAAGAACCAGCATCAAAGCGTACAGGGCATCTGCGGGATCGTTCACGTCAATGACGTAGGTATCGGTCCATTGGAACAGCTCCTTGGACACGGTTGCAACGGGAGCTCCCTGCGCCGTTTGGATGGTATAGTCCCATTCAAAGAAATCGCCCTCCACCTGCCAGCCGTTGAATTCCACGGTGAATCGGGGAACGAAGAAGGAGAATTCCTTGCGAATGCACCCCAGATAGGCTTGATTGTTATAGATATTGAATTTGGGAAGGAAGGTGAGGATCTCTTCCTTTACCGTTCCAACCTCACGATCCGCGGCATCGTAGATTTTAAGGCAATGCCCCCAATCCAGCTGTCCCTTGACGGTGTAGAGGGTGTTACCGTTTTCATCGTAAATATCATAGCTGTCAAACCAAGAGAAGAAGCGCTGCTTGAACAACAATTTCATAATAACTCCTTTACCAGATGAAGGGGATCAAACGGTATTTTACCCGCGCTTTATATTCGGTGTACCCGGTAAGCTCCCGCTCCAAAAGCCGCTCCTCGTCTTGGATGCGAAGGGAGATGAGGATGGGATATGCCAAAAAGATCAAAAACGAGATCCAAGATCCTAAGATCAGAGGCATTGCGAGAAAGAGAAGTACCGTTGCAAAATACATGGGATGACGAACGACGCCGTACAAGCCCGTGTCGATCACACGTTGCCCCT
>JAFPBP010000112.1 GCA_017424085.1 Clostridia bacterium | reverse complement strand
ATCCGCTTCAAAACGTCCTTCAAGGCAGAAAAGATCTCACGGTAAGCGGAGCGCTGAGCATCGTTTTTCGCAAAAGCATCCAAATAACGCACGTGGGTTGCGGGATCCAGAAGAGCACGGTTGTCGTGCTGACCGTGGATGTTGACCAACTGACCTCCAAAAGATCGAAGCATGGATACGGTAGCGGGACGGCCGTTGATCCGAACCGAGGATCTTCCGTCCTCAGTCAATTCCCTCTGGATCAAGACCTCGTCCTCGGCATCAAATCCCTGCTCCTTCAATAAGGAGACTGTGACGGCGGGCAGGTCGGTAAATATTCCCGAAACCACGGCCTTGGAGCATCCCGAACGGACCAGATCCTTTCCGACCCGTTCTCCGAGAAGCATATTCAACGAGTGGATCAACACCGATTTTCCGGCGCCTGTTTCACCCGTCAGAACCGAAAAGCCTGCGGAAAGATCCAGATCCACAGATTCGATCACCGCAAGATTTTCTACATGAAGACGTTCCAGCAAAGGACATCACCTCAGGATTGCTTGATAATTTGACGGAACTCCGCCTGCAGAGCAGAGGCGGATTCCACGGATTCGGTTGCAAGGAAAATGGTATCGTCCCCCGCAATGGAGCCGATGATCTCGGGATGGCTGACCCCATCGATAACAGCGGCAACCGCCTGCGCCATTCCCGTATGGCAACGGATGATGACAAACTGCTGGGCGGTTCGCACGTCCACGACGCCATCCCGTACCAGAGAAGAAAAACGATCCTTGCGATCGGGATATTCAGACGAGATCTGATCGGACGCCATGTACTTATACCGCTTTTGAACCCCCGAGGTCTTCACCAGGTTCAGATCTTTAATGTCCCTCGAAACCGTAGCCTGCGTGACCTTAAATCCCAGGTTCTGCAGATACAGAGTAATTTCCTCCTGTGTTTCCACTTCCGTGGAGGAAATCAGCTTCAGGATCTGAGCCTGTCTTTTTTCTTTGATTTTCATAGGTAGTTTATCTCCTAATTATTATTGTTTAATTTAGATGCCAGAACCGTTCCGAAGGGAACGTGAGTAAACCGAATCAGACGGGTGGTTCGGGAGGATGCGAAAACGCAGACCCGATCGTTTTCACAAAGAGGGAAATTGCAATCGCCGTCCAGCGTCAGATACGCCTCACCCTTCTTCTGAGATACGATCCGAAGGCTCAGATCCGCATCGGCGGAAAAGACCATGGGGCGAGAGGTCAGGGAATGAGCGCAGACGGGCGTTGCAACGATGGCACGAAGCAAGGGGTCCAGAATGGGACCGCCCGCAGAAAGAGAATACGCCGTAGAGCCCGTAGGGGTGGCAAACACCATGCCGTCGGCGTTATAAGTAGCAAAAGGCTTGCCCCGCTCGGACAACTCGAAGGTGACCAAATGAGGCAACTGTCCGTAGGAGATCACGGCGTCATTCAGACATTCGGCAGAAAGGACCGTCTCCCCTGCCCGAATAACACAAACCGAGAGCATCATGCGATCCTCCACGGAATAATCCCCCGACAGAAGACGAACCAACGATTCGGGGGTTCCGCTCTGCTCTGCCATATAGCCGAGATTTCCGCAATTGATCCCGAGGATCGGAAGATTACGGGGCGATGCGCAATGAGAGAAGCGAAGAATGGTGCCGTCCCCACCAAACACTACGGCAACGTCCGCCCAGGCGGCGCCCTCCTCGGGCGACATGACGGGGTAATCGGAAAGCCGTTCCGTGCAGGCAACGGTCGCACCTGCAGAGGAAAGAACCTCAGCGGCAGCGGCGGTGGTTTTCAGTCCAAGATCCCGAAAGGGGTTGGGAACCAGCAAAATATTCAAAGGAGATTTCACAAAATCCCTCCTCAGAGTGAAGCGTGAGCGTCACGGACCACAGAAGGCACGTCGTATGCCCCGTGGGGTGCACCCAGGCGAAGATGCAAAAGATATTCAATGTTGCCCTCGGTGCCGCGCACGGGGGAAAAATCCAGCCCGCAGATGCCGAACCCCAAGGACGAGGCGGCGTCGCAAACCGAGCGCAGGACCTCACGATGGATCTTGGGGTCTCGGATAACGCTTTTCCGATGGCGGATCTCAAACTGAGGCTTGACCAGCGCCACGATCTGAGCCTTCTCGGCAAAGGGAACGAGGCAGGGCAATACCTTGGTCAGAGACAAAAAAGAAACGTCGATGCAGATAAAATCGGGGGATCCGTCGTAATAAAGGGAAAGATCCTTCACGTGGACCCCTTCCAAATTTCGCACGCGGGGATCGGCACGCAGGGACGGCGCCAGCTGATCGTGCCCCACGTCCACGGCGATCACCGAGGAGGCACCCCGTTGCAGAGCGCAATCGGTAAACCCGCCCGTGGAAGCACCGATATCAAGCACCTCGGCGTCGGTCAGCGTGACCGAAAAAACGTCCAGCGCCTTTTCCAGCTTATGCCCGCCCCGCCCCACGTACTTCAAAGCCGCGGTGACGGCGATCTCGTCGGTTTCGGAAACGTCGGTGCTGTTTTTGGTGCAGGGCGCTCCGTTGCGGAGGACCGAGCCCGAACGGATCAGCTCCTGCGCCCGCTCCCGTGTTTCGGCAAGACCCGTGCGGGTCAGATAGACGTCAAGCCTCACGGCCGCACATCCGCACGGTCAGCGTGCGCAAAAATTCGGGATCGGGATAGCGATCCAGAACGGTCAGGGCGCGGTTGGTCAACCGCTCTACCTCCCGTTGTGCTCCGTCCAATCCCAAAAGATCCACGAAGGTGGTTTTGTTTTCGTCCGAATCCTTACCGGGGGTCTTACCCAGGGTCTCCCCCGTGCTGATCACGTCCAGAATATCGTCACGGATCTGGAACGCCTGCCCCACGGCTCTGCCGTATTCGTCTGCTGCGGCAAGGTCGGCGGCGTCTCCGTGGGCGGCAATGGCACCCAAACGGCAGGCGGCGCTGAGAAGGGACGCGGTTTTCAGATCGTTGACCCGCTCCAGATAAGCACGGGTCACGGTCAGATCGGCATTTTTCATATCCAGAACCTGCCCCGTCAGAATCCCCTCCAGCCCCGATGCGGAGCAAAGGACCTTGAGAGAATCCAGCATACGGCGGTCGGAAAGCCCATATTGAGCGCCGAAATTCAGCACCGTTTCCAGGGCTTTATCGTAAAGTCCGCTTCCCGCAAGAAGCGCCACGTATTCCCCGTACACCACGTGATTGGTGGGTCTGCCGCGACGCAGGGTATCGTTATCCATGCAGGGAAGGTCGTCGTGGATCAGAGAGTAGGTATGGATCATTTCCACGGCGGCGGCGCCGGGAAGGGCGGAGGCTGTTTCTCCTCCGCACAGATTGCACCACGCCAGAGTCATGACGGGGCGAATCCGCTTTCCTCCCGCAAGGAGGCTGTAGCGCATGGAATCCACCAGAACAGAGCCGTCCTCGGGAAGAAAGACCGAGAAGGAATCCTCCACGGCACGGCGATATTCGGAATAACGGTTATCGTAATTCATCGACATTCAGAGGGACCTCCTCATCTCCGCGAACCAAGGTAATCTCTCCGCGAAACTTATCGAGAACGCGGGAGCATTTTTCGGAAAGAGTCAGCGCTTCCTTATAGACGCGCATGGTTTCGTCCAGAGAAAGCTTGCCCGATTCCAGCGACAGGGCAATCTCTTCCAAACGGAGAATCATATCTTCATAGCTTGCGGGTTTCTTTGTAGTCTGCGACACAACCGATCACTCCATCTTCAAAATTCAAAACGAGACGATCCCCCTCCGAGATCTCCGAGGCGGAACGGACGGGGAGGTTGTCCTTTTCCGCCAAGGCATAGCCTCGGGAAAGGACCGACATGGGGTTCAACGCCGTCAATCGGGCAGAGAGACGGGAGAACTGAGCAAAACGAGCCTCGTACTGCCGTTGCAGGGCGGCACGAAGGCGAAAATCCAGATGATCCAGCCGTTGGGAGCACAGATCCAGCGTATTCTGCGGGTCAAGGCGGAAGCGAAGGGAGCGAAGCCGTTCACTCTCCAGACGCAAACGCTGCTCCGCCAGCGCAGACACCGAGCGGCGTGCCCGTTGCAGGCGCTCTGCGGCTTCGGGGACCGCACCCACGGCGACCTCGGCGGCAACCGAAGGGGTAGCAGCACGAAAATCCGAGACGAAATCAAGGATGGTCACGTCGGTTTCATGCCCGATGGCGCTGATGACGGGAAGGGGGAACGAGGCAACGGTGCGGGCAAGGGTCTCATCGTTGAACACGGCAAGATCCTCGTAGGAGCCACCGCCGCGGGCAATGATGACAACGTCGGTCTCGGGGCGGTTGCGAAAATACTCCAAGGCGCGCAGGACCGAGGGCACGGTCTCGCTTCCCTGCATCAGGCAGGGATATACGCATACGCTCACCGAGGGGGCAAGACGGGAGCAAACGCTCAGAACGTCCCGCACGGCAGCACCCGTGGAGGAGGTGCAGACCCCAACAGTGCGAGGATAGGGAGGCAGGGGGCGCTTGTCCGAAAACAGCCCCTCCCGCTCCAGAGT
>JAFPBP010000111.1 GCA_017424085.1 Clostridia bacterium | reverse complement strand
TCCTTTTTTTTGAAAAATCCCTCCGCAGATCCGTCGGTGTCGTCGTCCGCGGTTCGGGTCAGGATCACTTCTGCGCCCCGCTTCTCCAATTCCTCCCGAAGCAGAATAGCGATCGAGAGGTTCAGATCTTTTTCCGTGGTTCCGTCCTTTGCCACAGCACCTCCGTCGGTGCCTCCATGTCCTGCGTCCACCGCAATCGTGATCCTCGGAGCCTCCGCCTGCCCCTGCAGAACGGTTCCCGTGATGATGGTTCCTCCGATCAGGATCAGCGTTATTATTGCGAAAATTCGCCGAAACCGATGATTTTTCACGTGAAATCCTCCTCAATTCTTACATATTTGAAAATTTTTTTTGATTTCTATTGCAATTCATTCCAAGATGGTGTATAATACACTATATTGTAATCCTAAAATTATATTTTATTCGATATTTCGGAGGTATCACCGTATGTATTCTGCAGGCGATTTCAGAAACGGCGTAACGTTTGAATGGGAAGGCAACGTCTATTCCGTTGTCGAATTCCAGCACGTAAAGCCCGGAAAGGGCGCGGCTTTCGTCCGCACCAAGATCAAGAACGTCATCACCGGCGGCGTGATCGAAAAATCCTTCTCTCCCACCGAGAAGTTCCCCCAGGCATTCATTGAAAGAAGAGAAATGCAGTACAGCTACACCGATGGCGATCTGTACTACTTCATGGATATGGAAACCTACGAGCAGCTTCCCCTCGGCGCCGATATGCTGGGCGACAGCTTCAAGTTCGTGAAGGAAGAGACCGTTTGTAAGATCCTGTCCTACAAGGGCAACGTGTTCAGCGTTGAGCCTCCCTTCTTCATTGACCTTCAGGTCACCGAGACCGAGCCCGCCGTTCGCGGTAACACCGCCAACAACGCGCTGAAGAACGCCACCCTCGAAACCGGCGCAACCATCAAGGTTCCCATGTTTATCGAAGAGGGCGAAATGATCCGTATTGACACCCGTACGGGCGAGTATATGGAGCGCGCGTAAGCTTTTCCGTAAAAAAAACGAACGATCCGTAACGTGTTTTGCGTTGCGGATCGTCTTTTTTTATTGATTTGCTTTTTTAGTCTTTGATGTAAAAGCTGATGGGTTCCGTGGTTTTGTAGAGATTCTTCTCACGATAGTCGCGGGGCGTCATTCCCGTGTGCTTTACGAAGGCACGGTTGAAGGTTCTCGTACTGCTGAATCCGCAGTCGTAGGCAATGTCGGTGATCAGCTGATCGGGGGATTGGGCGAGCCTTCGGGTGGCGTCGTTGATGCGAAGCCCGTTGATGTAATCGGGAAAGGATATTTTGAGTTTTTCGCTGAAAATGTGGGAAATGTGATGCTTGCCCGCATTCAGCTCCTTGGACAGCCGATCCAGAGACAGAGGCTCGGTGTAATGACGGTTGCAGTAGTTGAGAATGTCCTTCAGAAGCGTACCGTCCGATTGTCGCTCTTCCCGCAGCTCCATGGAGCGGAGCAGCTTGCCCAAAAACGCGATCAGATACCCTCGGGTCACCGCCTCCTTGTAGGGGCTTTCGTTCCGATTCTCCCGAAAGATCCGTCGGATCAGATCGGGAACCTCGGGGTCCAGATCCTTTGCCTTTACCAGCGGACAGACGGGCACCATGCGGTGAAACAGATCCTTGAATTCGCTGCAGACTCGGGGCGAAAAGATGATAATATTATGCTCTGCCGTGCCGTCACCCTTGCGGGGGTATCCGTGCACCTGATTGGGGAATGCGATGAAGACGTCTCCCGGCTCCATCTCCAGCGTCTGCTCGTCGCAGAAGGCGTAGGTCTGCCCGTGGGTCAGATAAACCATCTCCAGATGATTGTGAAGATGGGCTTCGGGCGTCAGGCTTTGCCCCAGAGATGTGGTGATGGGGGTGATTTTATTTTCGTAGAATGTGGGCATAGGGGATACCTCTTTGCATTTCGCAATATTTGTCTGATATTTCACCGGTACTGACTTGCATTATAGCACATTTTGTCTTATAATACAAGTATAAATATGTGAACCGGAGGTTACAAAGTTATGAAATTTCCCGTAGCGCTTCAGATGTATTCCGTTCGGGACGATGCGAAAGCAAATCTTGACGATACTCTCAGACAGGTCAAGGAGATGGGGTACGACGGCGTTGAATTCGCAGGTCTGTACGACTATTCTCCCGAAGAGGTTCGCGCACTGTGCGATAAATACGGCTTGACTCCCATTTCCGCGCACGTTCCCCTTGCCTCCATGATGGCGGATCTGGAGGGAACTCTGGCGCAGTACAAAACCATCGGCGTGAAATACGTGGTCATTCCTCACGTGTCTCAGGACTTCTGTAAGAAGGACGAGCGGTTCCCCGAGTTGGTCGCATGGGCGGAGAAGATCGCCGTTGCAGCAAAGGCTCTCGGGATGGAGCTGGGCTATCATAACCACGATTTTGAATTCACCAACATGATCGACGGAAAGCATATGCTGGACGTTCTCTATGAAACCGTTCCCGCAGATCTTCTCAAGACACAGCTGGATACCTGCTGGGTCAACGTGGGCGGCGAGAACCCCTCCGAATACGTCCGTAAGTACGCAGGCAGATGCCCCACCGTTCATCTGAAGGATTTCGTGGGACAGAAGTCCGAGAATATGTACGCTCTCATCGGTGTGAAGAACGACGCCGAGAAGAAAGCCTCTCAGAATCAGGAATTCGAGCTTCGCCCCGTCGGGTGCGGCGTTCAGGATTTCCCCGCAATTCTGCAGGCGGCTCACGAAGCAGGTGCTCAATGGGTCATCGTGGAGCAGGACCGTCCTTCCATGGGCAAGACTCCTCTCGAATGCGCCAAGACCAGCATTGACTACCTGAAGACCATCAATCTGTAACTTTTTCGTCCTCGGACAAAGCAATATATTATTGAAAAAAGGAGTTTCATTATGGCTATCAAAGATGCAGCCCTCGACGCTTTCAAGCACGATCAGGAAGGCACCAAGGCGGTTGACGCCTCCAAAAAGGTAAAGGTTGGTATTATCGGTACCGGTTGGATTGCCGATTGTCACATTGATCAGTATAAGGAGATGCCCGACGTGGAGCTGGTTGCCGTTGCTGATCTGATTCCCGGCAAAGCAGAAGCATTCCTCGCAAAGCACGGCATGGAAGGCGTTCGCGTTTATCCCAACGATAAGGCTATGATCGACGCAGAGGATCTGGATGCTGTTTCGGTTTGTACTTACAACTGCCAGCACGCTGAGCCCACCATCTATGCTCTC
>JAFPBP010000110.1 GCA_017424085.1 Clostridia bacterium | reverse complement strand
GGTTTCATCCTTCACTCTGTTCGGCATCCTGTTCACCGTGGATCCCTTCATCGGGCTGATTTTGTTCCTGTCGTCCTGCGTGACGGTGGTCTGCAACCTTGTGGGGAACAAGGTCAGCTTCCGCCATAACAAGGAGACCAACCCTCTCTTCCGAAAGAAAAACTACATCAATCGGGTCTATCATCTCTCCGATTACGCCAAGGAACTGCGGATCCGCCGTGCCGACGATCTTCTGATGCGGGAGTACGACGAGAACACCGAGCAGATCATCCGCGCCGATCGCAAATACGGGAAGAAATATTTCTTCCTGTACGGACTGGGCTGGCAGGCGGTTGGGAATCTGACCTTCTACGCCATTGTGCTCTACATGATCTATCTTTTGGGTGCGGGGCAGCTGGAGGTGGGTGGCTTTGCGGCAAGCGTCAGCGTGGTCTGGAGCGTCCGCTGGATGCTGACCGACCTGATCGAGCGGCTGACGAAATACCCCCAGCATTCTCTGTACATTGAGAAGTATCTGGAATTCATGCGCTTTGAGCCTCAGATCAAGGATGGGATCACGCAGATCCCGCCCTTCGAGACGCTGGAGTTCCGCGACGTGAGCTTCTCCTATGAATTCTCCAATCACCCCAAGTATCGCTTCCATGAGGAGGATTACAAGGCTCCCGTGAAGGAGGACGGAAAGGACGCCCTGCGCCACGTGAATCTGAAGATCTCCAAGGGGGACAAGATCGCCATCGTGGGCTACAACGGGGCGGGGAAGACCACGCTGATCAAGCTGATCATGCGCCTCTACGATCCCACCGAGGGAGAGATCCTTTACAACGGTGTGAACATTCGGGAATACGAGCCCGAGGCGTACCGTAGGCAGATCGGCACGGTCTTTCAGGATTTCAAGATCTTTGCCACCTCCATTGCCGAAAACGTCATGAACGGGGAATACTCCGAGACCGACGAGCAAACCGTGCGTGACGCCCTGCAGGCGGCGGACTTTACCGAAAAGCTGAATTCTCTGGAGGAGGGAATCTTCACCCATCTGACCCGTGAATTCAACGACAAGGGCACCAATCTGTCGGGCGGTGAATCGCAGAAGGTCGCCATTTCCCGCGTGTTCGCCCGCGATTATCCCATCGTAATCATGGACGAGCCCTCCAGTGCATTGGACCCCATGGCGGAATACAATCTGAATCAGTCGATCCTTCACAACACGGAGGGGAAGACCGTCATCTTCATCTCCCACCGACTCTCCACCACCCGCATCGCGGATCGGATCTACATGTTCGACACGGGGCGGCTCATCGAGATCGGAAGTCACGAGGAATTGCTGAGGCAAAACGGAAAATATGCGGAGATGTTCCGCGTGCAATCGGAAAACTACCGCGAGGATGCGTGATCCTTTTGCAAGAAGCTTGCCCATAAACCCGTGGGCAGGCTTCTTTTCGGTTTTGCGTCAAAGGCGGCGGGAGGCTTACCTTTCCATCTCTCGTATGCTTCAAAGAGAGCTGGCTGCACGATAAATTTTACAAAAAGTTCACATGGGGGGGGTAATGCAGGGTTGACAAGGGGCGGGATCTATGGTATAATAAAAATACGGAGAAGTCCGCACTTGCAACAATTGAACACAAATCAGCCGTGGCTTCTTCCGAATTTGAATTTGGAGGGAGCCCTTTATGCTTCAGACGAAAAAACACACGACGATGGGTGCGCTGAGAACGGTTGTTCTCCTGTTTCTGAGCGCAACGCTCCTGTTTCTGTCCGCTTGCACGCCCCAAGGGAGCCCGCAGACGAGCGACGACACCGCTTCGGGCTCCGATCTTACCGACGTTTCCGCAACAACGGATTTCTCGGAAACAACAAATACCTTCGATCCGTCGGGCGGGGTTACGTTGGATATGGATCTTTTCGACTATAATGCTTGGTTTCTGAATTTTATGGAAAACCGCGGGGATGCCGAATGGTACCTTCCCGCAACGCCCTCTTCTGCAGACAAAAGTTCTGCAGACATGACCATGACCATTGCCGAAATTCAACGCATTTTAAGAAAGGAGCAGCCGTTGACCGCCGAACAGCAGGCATACTTGAATCGACATTCCTCCGATGATCGGGGCGTGCGCGCCATCCATCCCGACCATCTGCGGGTTCCTGTGTTTGCAGGCGTTTCGATTTCGCCGAAGGAACCGACGAGGGATGGATGGTTCAATAATAACTATACGTTTCGGGGAGAATCGTACTCCGAAGGCAGCAGCTTTTCCGGTTTGGATTTCCAGGTTCTGCTCAATGATTTGTCCGATTATGCAAAAATTCCGACCGTATCCTCCGTTATGACGTTTTACCAATCCATCAAAGAGGAATGCAAGACGTTGAAGGACTTAGGCATTCTTAAGTCGGAAGTATTGTTTCTCGACCTTTCGAAAATGCACCTTTCCTTTTCGGGGTATTCCGCCACGGAGTTTGAGAAGGCATTGCATTCCCGATGGTTCCGCAATACCTATGGGACAAATTCAATCCTCATTTCGGCACCGGGTGGGGAGGTTCCCGGGGTTTACACGTATATTGATGATGCCAACCGCAGCATAACGGTCAAGGGCGATTCCAACGTCGGACAGCGCCCTTCGCACATCGGTCCCCATCACGTGATCAAGAGCCTGAAAATCGTAGAGGAGGAGCATCGGAAGGTCTATATCGTTCGCCGAAGCGAATACCATTTGGAAGGGCATCTCTACGCCGAATGCCTTGAATTTTCCGTAAACGTCTTGATCGAATACGACGACGGTTCCCACGTTGGGTTCGACCTGAGCGGATCCAGGGATCAGAGCGAGGATGCGATTCCGTTGGAGTACCTCCGTCTGATCCACGAACGGTGGCTCCCCGACGAGATCCTTCTGCACTTCGATTCGATCCCGCTCAGCGCACAGAATGCGGACAGCGCAACCGAATGAAAGAACAAGAAGCCTGTCCATAAACCGTGGGCAGGCTTCTTTTCGGTTTTTGGGAAGTGCTTGATGTTGTATGGTTTCGCGGTTGGTTATAGGGCGATAATTGTGCAATGTTCCGAAAAATGTGGCAAAAATAAGAAGTTTCGCAGTTGCTCTTGCAATTTCTGTATTTTTATGGTATAATATATGACGCTTGATTCGGACGGTCCTCTGCTCTCAGCATGAACGTCTTTTACATCTTGACAATAT
>JAFPBP010000109.1 GCA_017424085.1 Clostridia bacterium | reverse complement strand
GATATGGCGGTTCAGGAAGCGTCCGCCGGGCATATTGCAGGTATAGAACCAAAGCTCGTTGCGCTCGTCGCGGAGGGCTTCGAAATCGTTGCGGTTCTGCTGGAAATAGTGATCCTTGGGCACGTAGATATCCAGAGCGTCCTCGATGAAATAGATCTCAATGGCGTCGATGAGCTTGATTCCCGGCAGGTATTTGCGGAAAATGCCCGCAAGAATGCGGAAATCGTCGGCGCAACGCTCCTTGGGCTCATCGCTGATATGAACGACGGAAATATCTCTCCAGCCGTTCTCGGTCAAAAAATCGTTGAACTGGCTCAAAAACGCGGTGAGATACTTGCGCCCCTCGGTGGAAAGGCAATCCAGCATCCAGCGGTTTGCGGTGAGGTTGGGGATGCGGAACGGGGGATCCTCCCAGGTGGGACGGGTGATTACGTGGCACCATTCCAGGGTGGTGATGCCGCATTCCAGCGCCAGATCCGCCCAGCGCTTCACGCCCGAAAAGTCGAACACGATCTTACCGTCCACCTTGGACGCCTTCAGATCGTCGAAGGTGATCCAGAAGAGATTCTGATGGCAGTCGGTCATGGTCTTCAGATAGCGGCGGAACATGGCGATATGCTCCTCGGAGCCGTATTCCACGTTGTGCGCCCACGCCATGGCACTCACGCTTGCCCAGTTGGTCAGATTCAGGGTCCGCTCGGGCAGAGCCTTGGAGCAGACGGTGACCGTTACGGGGAAGGTAATGCTCTTCGTGCCCATGCACAGGGTAATCGCGCCTTGGCGAACGCCGGGGGCGGCGTCAAGAGCGGGAACGAAGGTGAAATAAAACGCCTCCGCCTCGTGCTCCACCGAAAGCCCGCTGAGGGGAACCAGGGGATCATACGAGCGGTAGGGGGCGCGGCGAACGCGGTCCCGCTTCACGTCCTCCCAGCGATCGGAGGTGAGAAGCCCGCATTGCACGTCGTTGGTGTTGCGGTTCACGCACACGTCCAGATGGCGCTCCACGGTCACGTCCACCCCGTCCAGACCCGTCACCGTTGCCGACAGGGGTGCGCCCACCGTCAAGCCGTCGGTCATCATCTGCAGGGCGCCCGTCTGCCCCCGCAGGAGAGTCAAAGCCCCGCCCTTCGCACCGCCCTCGGGGGTGGAATCGGGGAACAACCATTGGTTCTGACTGAAAATTCCGTAATTCATAACGAAACCTCCTTATGTGTCCCGTCCGCAGAGACGGGTTGTTTTTCCAAGGATTCCAGAAACGCCGTCACGGCGCCGTCGTAGCGCTCACGGTCGGTATAGCGCAGCTGGGAATGCTTCCCGTGCTCGAACCAAACCAAGGTCTTTTGCGCCGACCCGCAGCGATCGAAGATCTCCTGCGCCGCTGAGGGCAGAGAATAGAGATCCTCCTTGCTGTGGATCATCAGAAGGGGCACGGTGAGGCGGTCAATGATATGAATGGGGCCGACCTTCATGGAATGCCCCGTAAAGAACTTTTTCCAACCGTCGATCATGGGCAAGCCGGGCCACAGGGGCTTTTTCAGCTCGATCATGTGATTGCGGAAGCTTTCGTAAAAGGTAGGGTAGGTCCCCTCCCCCGTAACGCCTGCGATCATGGGCGGGCAATCGGGAGAGACGGCGGCGTAAAGACAGCACGCCGCTCCGATGCAGATGCCGTGGAGCACCACCGATTCGGTATGGCACTCGTCCCGCAGAAACCGCATCCACGCCATCAGATCCTTATGCTCCTCGAAGCCCACGGTATTGTATTTCCCGTCGCTGAGCCCGTGAGCACGCTGGTCGATGGTCAGAACGTTATATCCCGCATCGGTGTAAGGCTTGGCGAAATAATAGCAATAGCGCAACCCCTCGGTGCGCCCCGAGACCAGAATCGCCGTGCGGTCGGAGCCTTGATCGTAAAATTCCCCGTAGAGATTCAGCCCCTCGTTGACGATATGGACCTCGCGGCGGCAGGAGGCGTACGCCTCGCTCCACGCCAGCCCCTCGGCGTACATCTGCGCCTGCACGGGGTTTTCCGGCTCGGAGCATTCCCGCGTCCACTTGTCGGGGCGGGTGCGCTTGAGATGGATCACGTACATAAAATAGGTTACGAACAGATTGGGGGCAAGAAACAGGAAAAACAGAGCGGCAACGAGGATCACGGCGCTCCAAAGCGCCACCGATCCCCAAGCAACGGCAAGAATCATTTCTTCGTCTCCTTTCGGTCCGCCGCAATGCGGGCGTCCAGCAGTAATTTCAGATCGCGAACCTTCTCCCACACGATGCGGTTCATTTCCTCGATCTGCTCCTTGGTGGGGTCGGCGTCACGGCACAGATCCGACAGACGGATGGGCTTGCCGATCAGCAGGTGCGTACGGCGGAACAGCCCGTAATTCCCGTCGGTGATGACGGGGATGATGGGAGCGTCGGCACGCTGGGCGATGAGCAGATACCCCGTTTTGAACTCCCGCAGAGTGCCGTCGGGGGTGATATACGCCTCGGGAAAAATCTGAACCAGCCGTCCCCGCCGAAGAAGACGAACCGAATCCTCGATGAACTTCATGCCCATCTTATCCCGATCGGAGCGGATGCCGCCGAAGATGCTCATGCCCCAGGCGAGGAATTTGTTGCTGTAGATATCGCTTTTCAGCACCACGTAGAGCTTTCGGAAGGGGAAGAGAAAGCAGGTGACGGCGAAGTCGAACACGTGATAATGATTGGAAATGATCAGAGCCCCGCCCCGCAGAATGCGGTTCTGCACCGCAGGGTCCTCGTAATAGGTCTTGCGCTTGAAATACAATAACTGCAACGGCCAGGCGCTGAGCAAGCCGTGCCAACGTAAGATCTCCTTGATCATAAGCGCCCCTCCATCATTGCCTCCAGCTCCGCCACCGTATAACCGAACCGCTCGGTCTCGGTCTGCAACGAGACGCCGAAGGTATCGTCCAGACGGGAAAGGAGGGTGAAATAATCCAGACTGGTGCCGCCCAGATCGTGAACGAAATGGGCGTGATCCCCGATCTGCTCGGGGGGCAGGGACAGAATCTCCCCTATGATCTCCCGCAATCGGGCACGGGTCTCGGATTCACAGCGCTCCTCGGCGGGAGCGTCGGAAAGGAGGGGAACCGTGCGGATCTTGCCCTCCGCAAGCCAACGGCGCAGGCGGGCGCGGCTGATCTTGATATCGTTGGGATCGGTCAGAGGATCGTAGGTATAACGGATCTCCCGCAGGGCGTAGGACTCGGGCAGGAGGGCGCATCCGAGGGCGATCTCGTCTTGAAGCGCAAGACGATCGTCCCGGGACAGGTCGGGGGAAATGCGGACAACGAGGATGAGCCTTTCGTTCTTCTCGTCCCCCAAAACCGAAAACTGCAGGGCGTGGGACAGATCAAAGCGATCCTCCGCCAGCTCGGGGTTGAGGTTTTCTCCGTCCTCCCCGAACACCAGATCGGAGACCCGACCCAAAATAGAATACCGACCCTTTTTGCAATGCACCAGATCTCCCGTATCGAACCACTCGGGGGTGGGGGTGCAAACTCCGTTTACGATCATCTCACGGCAAAGGGAGGTTCCTTGGATAAAAAGCCGCTCGTCCTCCACGCGGTACCGCACCGAGGGCACGGGGCGCCCGATGGATTCAAACATCTGCCCCGCAGAGAACTCGGACAGCTCCACGGAGGTAATCCCCACCTCGGTCATGCCGTAGCCGTTGTGGAGCCGATACCCCAACCCGTCCAGCAGGCGCAGGGTCTCGGCGCGGACGGGACTTCCCCCCGTAATGCAAAAGCGGACCGAATCTCCGAAAAGCTTATCCTGCACGTCCCCGAAGACCTTGCGGGCAAACCACCGTCCCAAGGGCGGACAGACCGATTGAATTCGGAGAGAAAGATCCAAAGCCTTTTGGAATTTTTTCGCCCGCTCGGGATCCCGATTCGCCTCCCGAAGCACCGATTTTTCCACCGAAGCCCACAACAGCGGCACGGCGAACAGATGGGTCACGTCGTGATACCGCACCGTGCGAAGCAGACGCTCGGGGGTCAGATCGGGGGGAAAGACCAGACGGGCGCCCAGCACGGCAAACCAGAGGTAAGAGACCTCCAGCCCGAAAATGTGATACAAGGGCAAAAACGCCAAAACCTTCATGGTCCCCCGAAAGGAAGCGACCAGACGGGGATTTTCCCGAATCAAAGCAGGAGAATTCCCGATCTGCGCCGAAACGGCTTGCCCGTCGTAAATGCAGATCTTCCGTTGCAGGGTGGTTCCGCCCGTGGACAGAGCAAAGGTATTGCCGAAGGGCACCGACAAGGGAGGGGCGGAAACAGCAGAGAGCTCGGCGTAGGTCAGGCAGGGAAGCCCCACGGAGACCGTATTTTCCACCGAGACCACCGCCACCCCGTCCAGATCCCGCAGACAATCCCGTGCCAGGGACAGGGGCTGGCGCAGATTGATCAGATAAGGGGCGTTGCCGCTTTTCAGAATCGCCCAGAACAGAGCGATCCATTCCACGCAATTTCCCCCGGTAAGACCGATATACCGCCCCGTGACCTTCAGCCGTGCCCCCAAAGCGGCGGCAAGGCGATCTACGGTCTCGGTCAGACGGGCAGAGGTGCAATACCGCCATTCGCCCACGTAGCGGGCATCCTCCAAAAGGATCCGCCGAGGATCGGCGGTGATCACGCGGTACAGATCCTCCATCGTGCCCTTCGATGCGGCGAGGGCGCGGCAATTTTTCAGAGCAAAGGCACGGGCAGACGGCATATTATTTCTTCACCTTACCCAGGGTTGCCACCGAGCGGGGCAGGAAGATGGCGAAGACGAAGGCGCCCATGCAGAACAGGGCAACCAGAAGAGTCAGAAGATATACGCCGCCGCTCTGCTTGAGGTAGACCAGGATCACGTGGGATGCCAGCGATGCGGACACCGCCTCGAACAGACCCTGAATGGCGAAATACATGGAGGAGGCGCAGGTCTCCCCCTTGGCGTTTTCCGCCTCGGCAAGCTGGGAGGGGATGGTGTAGGTCACAGAGAAGAACGCCCCGATGCCGAAGGAGGTGAGAATGCTGCAGAAGATGGCAAAGGGCAACAGAAGCGCCCCGTCCAGATTGCGGCAGAAGAACATGAGCGCCATGCCCGCCGAGAACATGCAAAGGGCGTACTGATAAGCGAAGCGAAGCCCCTTCCACTTGATGAACTTGTTATAGATCTGCAGGGTAAAGGGCACGGGGGCAAAGGCAGACGCCATGACGAAGGTCATGTTGATGCCCGTGGTGGAGAAAAATTCGTTGATGCCGCTCAAGAACAACTGAAGCCCCAGATTCATGGTGAAAAGAATGCAGAGCCAGAAGATGTAATCCCGATTTTTGAAGGAGAAGACGAACGCCCGCTTCAGGCTCACCTGCTCCCGCATCTTCAGAGTCACCTCGCCCACGTTGGTGGGCTTTTCCTTGATCATCAGAAGGGGGATGAGCATGGTCAGGGACAGGGGCAGGAACATGAGCGCAACCCAACGCACGTTGATCCCCATGCCCACGAACACGGGCACCAGCGCAAAGCTCATGGAGAAATAGATCACGTCGCAAATGGACTTCACGTTGGAGAGGAAAATGCGGTCGGATTCGTTGTCGATGATCTCACTGAAGGTGGCGTAATACGTAAGCATGGTGATGGTATACGCCGAATAAAAGACCGTCAGAAGCAAAGCAAACCAAACGGTGTTCAGCACCGTAGCCCCGCTCTGCAGGGGGAACAAAAACAAAACGTAGGCGGCGGCGGTGACGATCCAGCCCACCAGAATGGGAGGACGGCGCCGTCCCCAACGGGTGCGAAGTCCGTCGGTAAAGGATGCCAGGGGGATATCCACGATCCCGTCAAAGGCTTTGGACAAAAACGCCAGAACCGACCAGAGCCCCGCAACAACAAGATCCTTGTTCAGGTAGGTCCAATTCTCCACGTTGTCCACAAAACCGCCCGTCAGAAGGGCACTGCACAGGTACGAACCCACGATCATGCCCATCATATTGATGCCCAAGCCCGAGCATCCGTAGAGAATGATCTGCCATTTCTTTCTTAACACGTTCATAACATAGTTTCCTTCCTCTGCTTTATTCAAACGACAGCAGCAGCTCAAACGCCGTGCTCTCGGTTTGGATCAGATCCAGATCCGTATAAGGACTGAGGCTTGCCACCCGCTCGGTCAGCGCCTCCAGTTCCTGCGCGGAAACCGATCTTCCCGCAAAGACCGTCAGCGTATCGGGCTCCCGTTGGGTCAGAACCGTTTCGGCAACCTGCAGGGCAAGCGTAACGGGATCGGCACCCGTGCCCAACAGAGCGTTGCCCGACAGCGCCACGGGATCCCCCTTGCGGATGGAGGTTCCGTCAAAGACCGAATCCTTCCCCGCCCGCAGGATCGCCACGGGATAAACGTTCCCGATGACCGCGTCGATCTCCTCCTTCAGAGCGGCAAGGTCGGCGGCTTCAAAGTCCATCATGGACAGGGCGGCGTAGCATTCCGCCACGGTTTTGGTATCGAAGACCGTCACGTTGACCCCGTGACACAGTCCTCCCGCCTGCAGGGCGGTCAAATTGGAATTTTTACTGTTGGGGAAAACCAGGATCTCCGACGCCCCCGTCATGCGATAGGCACGGATAAAATCCTCCGCCGAGGGCTGAAGCTCTCCGTTGCCCGCCAGCACCACGTCGGCGCCCATCGCCAGAAAGCGTTCCTTCATCACTCCGTCGTGGGATACGGCGACCACCCCGAAGGGGCCGTCGGTTGCTCCGCCCACCGCCTCGACCCCCACGGCGTTGGTGTGCTGAACCGACATGTTTTCAATTTTCAACGAGAGAAATTCTCCGTAGGCGTGAGCAAACGCCAGCACCTGCTCGGGGGATCTGGTATGGACGTGGACCTTGACCTTGTCCTCCTCAAAGACCACCGCCACCGAATCTCCCAGCCCCTCCAGCTCCCGTCGGAAGGCGGACGGCTCCAATTCCTTCGCCCCGTCGGTCTGCTGGAGCAAAAGCTCGGTGCAGTAGCCGTAGCGGAAGTCGGAGGAACGGGAGAAGGCAGTATAATCCACCTGCTTCTCGGGCGCCTCCTCCGTAACGGGAGGCTCCACGGGACGGTTGGTCAACAGCTTTTCCATGCCCTCGAACACGTAAACGATCCCCGCCCCGCCGCTGTCCACCACGCCTGCGGAGCGCAGGATGGGAAGCAGGTTGGGGGTATTATCCAGAGAGAGCTTCGCCCGCTCCAGCAGAAGCGAGACCGCTTCGGTGATGCTGACCGAAGGATCCCGTTGCAGATGCTCCCGCATCGCCTCGGAGGATTCCCGCAGAACGGTGAGAATGGTTCCCTCCACGGGGTTGGAGACGGCGCGATAAGCGCATTGCACGCCCCGCTCCAGCGCGGACACAAAATGGGAGGAATCGGCTTCCTCCGTATCGTAAAAGCATTCGGAAAAGCCCTTGAAGAACTGGGATACGATAACCCCCGAATTGCCCCGCGCGCCGAAGACCACCGCCTTGGAGAACTTCTTCGACAGCTCGGACAAACGATCCCCCTCCTGCGCGATGGCGGCAAAGCCGTTCTGCAGGGTTTTGACCATATTGGTGCCCGTGTCTCCGTCGGGGACGGGGAACACGTTCAGATCGTTGACCTTGTCACGGTAGAGAGTCAGATTGCGGATGCCGTAATCGATCAGACTGCGAAAGCGGCTTCCGTTGATGGTAGTAATCATACGAGAACGGTTACTCCTGTAGAATTTTTGATTATTTCCCGACGATGCGGTTCATGATTTCCTTTTCCGCTGCCAGATCGTCGGTGATGGGGGCGCCCAGATAATAGGCTCCCACCATGCCGGGTCCCACGTTGGCGCCGCTTCCGCTGTAAAGATCGGTCAAAAACACCTTCTTGGGCTTCAACTGCATTTCGATCATCTCGGCAAGGGTCTTGCCGTACAGCTCGCGGTCGGAATGAGCCACGATCACGTAAGAATTCTCGGGGTCGGTCATGGTCTGCTGCAGATAGCGCACGGTGATATCCAGCGCCTTTTTGATGCCCTTCGCCTTGGTCAGAACGGTGGTGTAGCCCTCGGCGTTGCAATCGCCCATGGGCTTGACCCCCGCAAAGCTGCCCATGATCGCCTTGCCCATGGTGATCCTGCCGCGACGGGCAACGAAGATCAGATCGTCGATGGGTCCCATCTGATGCACGCAGGTCTTATGCTCCTCCAGCCATGCGATCACCTCGTCCATAGTCTTCCCCTGCCGCTTCAGATCGTGGGCGCAGGCGACCAGAAGCCCGAAGGCAGCCGACATGCGGAAGGAATCGAAGCAATAGATCTCCGCCTGCGGATAATTTTCCCGAATGCGCTCGGCGGCGGCACGGGCAAAGCCGTAGGTGGACGAGATCTTCCCCGACAGGGACATGCTCAGAACCCCAATGCCTTGGGCGGCGTATTTTTCAAAGACGGCGTAATATTCCTCCACGTTGGGGGGCGCCGTGGTAATCTTTCGCTTATGGTCGGAAAGGATCCTGTAAAACTCCTCCCGAGAGATCAGATCCCAATCCAATCGGGAGGCAAAATCCCGCCCGTCGTCGATGGTCACGTGACCGGGAATGTACTCCTCCACACCGAAATACTCCCTCAGCTCGGGGGAGAGATCGCAGGTAATGTCTGCCAGAATCACGTACTGCTTCATGCCGTTTCCTCCGTTGAACGATGACATAATCATAAAATATGACATAATTTTATATATTATAACATAATCCGACGGAAATTGCAATAGCAGCAGGAAAAAAAATCCCCCGTCCATCCTCGATTTCATAAAAATGTATGTTTTCGGCGGAGGCGACAGCACTTGCAAAAGAATCCTCACCGCGCAAAACTAACCTTCCAACCGTCGAAAGCGCAATCGTCTGAATTCTGCAAAGAGTTTTACCCCTTCCACCATGCGCCGTCGGCGCACGGTCCAGCCCAGCTCGCTTCGCTCCGCATAAGTATCGACCATCGAAAAATCCTGCGTCTACGACTTGAATTTTTCGGGTCTCACTTATCCCCCTCGCAGAGGGGCAGGCTTGCGTTTGTGCATCGCTCATTTTTTGTTTTACTGACCGAG
>JAFPBP010000108.1 GCA_017424085.1 Clostridia bacterium | reverse complement strand
TTGGGCGCGGATGTTCCGACCCTGCGCGCGGAGGGGATCCGTGCCCTGTTTTCCGAATCGAAGCCCGTGATCCTGAAAAGCGAATGGGTTGCAGGCAACAAAAAATCTTTGTTTTGTAAAGAAGACGGATTGGTATTAAAATATGCAAAAACGATTTCGGACCGAGTCCCGCAGCGGTCCTTTCTCACGAATAAGGATCATTTTGCGCCAAACTACGAGCACGTCTTGCGGGTCGGGATCCCCGGGCTGATTGGGGAGATCGAGGAATCGTTGCACATGCACGGCGAGCATCCCGACAAGGTCACCACGCTGCTCTCCATGAAGAAAACCCTGGAGGGCTTTCTGACCATGATCGAAAACTATCGGTGCGAGGCAGAGCGGCAAAGGGACGATGCGTCCTTTGATCCCGCCCGCCTGCAGTTTATTGCAGACAACTGCCGTGCCCTTCTGCTCGGTCCGCCGCAGCATTTTTCGGAAGCGCTTCAGCTCGTTTGGTTTTGCCATTTGGCATTTTTGATGGAAGAGCGTTATGCGATGGCGCTTGGGCGCATGGATCAATATTTATATCCGTTTTACAGGGCGGATCTGGAGAGCGGGATCCTGACGGAGGACAAGGCGGTTGAGCTTCTTGAAAACGTATTTATCAAGCTGCAGGGGGATGTCGTCAATATTTGCATCGGAGGACAGAACGTTCACGGAGAATGCGCGGTAAACGAATTGAGCCGTTGTATTTTACGTGCGGTGAAACACTGCAACGTTCCGGGGCCGAATCTGTCGCTCCGTTACACCTTCAACACCCCCGATGACTTTTTTGACGAGTGTCTGGAATGCATCGGGACGGGGCTCGGTTATCCCGCGATCATGAACGATGCCGTCAATCTTGCCGCGCTGAAGCGGTACGGCTATGCGGACGAGGATGTTTACAATTACTCGATGGTCGGCTGTATCGAGAATTTCATCACGGGAAAGCAGCCTCCCTGGTCGGATGGAAGATTTGACACCCCGCGGTTTTTGGATTACGTTTTCAACGAAGGCATCAGCGTTACCAATGAGTCGGTCGGTCTGAACCTTTGTTCCTTGGAGGAGATCACCTCCATGTCCGAATTTATGAAGGCTTACGAGGCTCAGCTTGCGTTTGGCGCAAAGGAATACGTTTCCAAATTTCAGCTTCAAAACAATTCGATCAATCAGGAATATTTTTCGGAGCCCTTTTTGTCTTGCTTCTGCGACGATTGCATCGGGCGCGGGATGGATATCAACAACGGCGGGGCGGTCTATCCGTCGGTTCACGGTGTTGCCGTGATGGGGATCGGCACGGTGTGCGATTCTCTGGCAGCCATTGAAAAGGTTGTGTTTTTGGACAGGGCGGCAACGCTTGCCGATCTGCGGGACGCCATGAATGCGGATTTTGAGGGGTACGATGATCTGCGGGAACAGCTTCTGTCTGCGCCGAAATACGGCAACAACGACGATTTTGTTGACAAATACGCCGTGTGGTTCATCGATTACCTCGCAGGGCTGTTTGATCAATACAAAACGCGCGACGGCGGCGGAATCTACATTGCCGCGGCAGCGAATGTCAACAATATCAGCGCCGGGAAAATCATAAACGCGACCCCCGACGGGAGAAAGCGGGGGCAACCGCTTTCAGATGCGGCATCTCCCACCTACGGCAAAGACACGCGAGGGGCAACCTCCACCATCAACAGCGTTTCGAAGCCCGATTACACCAAGGTGGCGTGCGGAAGCGTTGTCAATCAAAAATTCTCGCCTGCCATGTTCGGTGCCGAAAAACGCAAAAAATTGATGGCTCTCATTAAAACTTATTTCAAGAAGGGCGGTCAGGAGATCCAGATCAACGCAACCTCCCGCGCGGTTTTGTTGGATGCCATGGCGCATCCCGAGAATTACCAAAGCCTCGTGGTGCGCGTTTCGGGATTTTCCGCATTTTACGTTACGTTGAACAAGGACGTGCAAGGGGATATCCTCAACCGCACCCAGCAGGAGTGAGCGCGATGCTGAATTTGTCAAACGTACAACACTTTTCGGTGGGCGACGGAGACGGGATCCGTACCACGGTTTTTCTCAAGGGCTGCAATCTGCGCTGCCCGTGGTGTCACAACCCCGAAAATTTGTGCAAAGAACCGACCGTTCTGCATTACAGATCCACGGGAAAAACCGAACTCTTCGGACGAAGGGTTTCCGCAGAGGAATTGTTGACGGAGCTGTTGGAGGATCGGGATTTTTACGAGGAAAGCGGAGGCGGCGTTACCTTTTCCGGGGGAGAAGCCATGCTGCAGGCAAATGCACTTGTGCCGGTTGTAAAAGCGTTAAAGGACGGGAACGTGTCCACTCTGATCGATACCGCAGGGTGTGTTCCGTATGCCTTGTTTGAGCTTCTGAACCCCTATGTTTCGGGATACCTGTTTGATTTCAAAACTGCGGATGCCGAGAAATACAAAAGCATTGGCGGAGATCTCGACTTGGTGACGGCGAATATCTGCCGCCTGCTGTCGGACGACGTTGCCGTGCTGATTCGAATTCCGTTGATCCCCGATTTTAATTGCGATTCGGGTTCTGTGCAAGCGATTTGTCTGCACCTCCAAAGGCTTGGGGTCAAGCGTGTTGAATTGATCCCGTTTCATCGGTTGGGAAGCGCGAAATATGAGGCGATGGGGCTGGAGTACGCTTACAAGAACAAGGAACCGCTGAAAGCAGACGAAATAGAAAAAACGGAAGCCGTTTATCGAAACTATTTTGCAGTCAAAACAGAACGATAGGAGAAAAATTATGAAAGCAAAGGCAGCAGTGTTTATGGGCGCCCTCAAGGATTTTGAGGTGCGTGAGTTTGAGGTGACCGAGCCTCCCCGCGGTTACGGACAGATGGAATTGATTGCCAGCGGGATCTGTGGCACCGACCTGCATTTTCATAACGGAAAACTGGCGATTACGCCTCCCACGGTGATCGGTCACGAATTCGTCGGTCGGATCACGGCTCTGGGGGAGGAATCTCAAAAATACGGACTTAAAATCGGTGACAACGTGATTGCCGACATTGCCGTTCCGTGCGGAGAATGTGTCCTGTGCAAGAGCGGGGATGACGCGAACTGCGTGAATATGCAGGTGACCAACGGCGGAAGCATTGAGGTCGCTCCGTATCTTTACGGAGGATATGCTGAGGTGAATTACACTCCACTTTCCAATCTCGTTAAAATCCCCGAGGGCGTCGATCCCGTGGTTGCCGCAACCTTTGCGTGCCCCGGTCCCACGGCGATCCACGCGTGCGAGCTTGCAAAAAAAGCGGGAGTACGGTTTGAGGACGTCAACGTGGCGGTGGTTCAGGGGCTTGGTCCCGTCGGTACGTTTGCGGTGATGTATCTCCGATCTCTGGGGGTCAAGAAGATTTATGCAATTACAGCAGGGAACGACCCCACGAGAGAAAGCATTGCCCTCACGCTGGGGGCAGA
>JAFPBP010000107.1 GCA_017424085.1 Clostridia bacterium | reverse complement strand
GAATTCATGACAATGAAGTTTTCAAATCAGGAAGGCGAAAGACATCAATTCATCCCTGTCGAAAGAAGAAAAAGCACTTATGACAAGCGATTTTTTTCGTTATCATAAGTGCTTTTTTACGGATGAGGTAAAATTTTGCGAAAAGCGAATGAAAAAGAAACCGAACGCGCCGCGTCCCCTTCCTGCGCGCCAAGGCGCGCGCACCCCGTCCGCTTTGCGGACGGGGTGCCAAACGCTCCGCGTTTGGGAAGGGGACAACGGGTGGGTTGAATCTGTTTTAACCTTTTACAGAACCCCGTGGGGAAGGGTGGGATCCATGGGGGCTTCCCGCTCGAAATGAGAGGTCAGCGCCACGGGAGCCTGCAGCTCGGCGCTCTTCATGATCGACGCCATGGCTTCCAGCACGTGGAAGGTCTGCTTGCAGGTGGTGCGGGAGGGGTTGCCCGTCTCGATGGATTTCGCCATATCCGCAAGCCCGAGGCAACGGGAGTTTTTGCCGTAGTCAAAGGCAAGGGGGTATTCCTCCGTCTGACGGGTCTCGCCATTGTAGAAGGTGATCTTTCCGTCGAAGCAGTTGGGATCGGGAACGTACAGAGTCCCCTTGGTTCCGTAGATCTCAATGTTCGTCTGCTTGGTATTGTAAACGTCAAAGGAGGTGAGCAGGGATACCACCACGCCGCTGTCGAAGGTCAGGAAGGATTCGATGTGGGTGGGAGTGTTGACCTGAATGATCTCGCCCTCGTGGGGCTTTGCGGTGATCAAACGGGTCTGATAGGCGGTTCTGTGATAGCCGTATACGCTCCTGATGCCGCCCAGCAGATTGATCAGCGCGGTGATGTAATAGGGGCCCATGTCAAAGAGGGGACCGCCGCCTCTCTGATAATAGAAATCGGGATCGGGATGCCAGGTCTCCACGCCGTGGGACGCCATCACGCACCGTCCGCCCACCACCTCGCCGATCAACCCCTCGTCGATCAGCTTGCGGCAGGTCTGAATGCCCGCGCCCATGAAGGTGTCGGGGGCACCGCCGATGACCAAGCCCTTTTCCTTTGCAAGCGCCACCAGCTCTTCCCCTTCCGCCAGATCGGCGCCCAGGGGCTTTTCGGAATAAACGTGCTTGCCCGCCAGCAGAGCCGCCTTGGAGACCTGGTAATGCTGGTAGGG
Source organism: Clostridia bacterium (assembly GCA_017424085.1). Lineage (GTDB taxonomy): Bacteria > Bacillota > Clostridia > Oscillospirales > UBA644 > RGIG995. The sequence goes on along the minus strand of JAFPBP010000107.1, from coordinate 2,899 downwards.
ACGGGTCAGATTGAGCACGATATCGATCTCGGGATCGGCAAACAGCTCCTCCATGGTATCGTACAGCTTGGGGACGTTGTATTCCTTCTGTGCCTTCTCTGCGCGCTCCCGAATCAGATCGCAGACCGCCACGAGACGGAGCTCGTGGAAGACCTCGTGCAGATTTTTCAGGTAGATGCCGCTGATGCAGCCCACACCCACCATGCCTACGTTCATCATAACCGAATCTCCTTAATACATTTTCGCATTGTTTTCGTATTTTGCGCGGCTGAGCCCGTTGGCTTCCGCGTATTCCTTGCCGCCTGCCGCCCAGAGCATGCCCCGCTCCATGAGCCGCTCTGCGGCGGGGGAGCGGTCAAATACGTCGTCGTGATGCCCCAGAGAGTTGTAAAAAACTCTTCCCAGCCCCCAGTATTTCGTCCAGACCACGGGCATGTCGATGGGCTTGTTCGCCGCGTGATAATAGGTCTGCAGGGGGAAGCGGGTGGTTGCCAGCACCTCGATGGCGGGGTCCACGTGGAGGTAATACTGCTCGGAGCAGACGGTGAAATCCTCGATCCCTTCGGTGATGGGGTTTGCGCCTCTGCAGATATTTACCGTGTATTCCACCCCGTCTCCGCCGGGATGGGAGACCCATTGTCCCCCCGTGATGAATTGCCATTCGGTGGAGTTGCGGAAGGCGTCGCACATGCCGCCGTGACAGCCTGCCAGCCCCACGCCCCGCGACACGGCGTCCGCCACGTTCTTTTCGCATTCCCGCGGCAGGGTTCCTCCGGTCAGACAGGGCACGATCAGATCGTATTCCATCAAGGCGTCCCGATCCGCAAGGCAGTCGGTCCCCTCAAAGATCTCCGCTCGAATGCCGTTCTTTTCCAAAAGTCTTGCAAAACGCTCCGAGACGAGCTTGGGCTCGTGACCGTCCCAACCCCCTCGGAAAATGAGTGCTTTTTTCATAGCGTTACCGCCTCCTTTTGACTTTATTATAGCATAGAATTCTTGACATTTCAAGCAATATGGCGGATAATATGTAGACAATTTTTGACTTTTTGCAATGCGAAGGAGTCATGTGGAAGTCTTTTGTTTCTCACGCAAAAATGACCTCCGTATAAGGAGGTCATTTTTTGTGCATTCAAATTTCAGATAAAAATATTCTCAGTTCTTTTTCCGTCGGCAGGTGCTGTTTTTTAGAGTATATTTATACCTTTTTCAAATCAAAAACAAATGCCGAGTATTGCGGCTGCGTATGCGGCAAAAGAAGTCCGATCTGCGATAGCGCCGCCCCCGATAGCTTTTGTCCTGTTTGTTGGATCTCATAAAGAGCCTCTGCCTCCAAGCCGCGCAAGCGTACGTAGGCATTGCGATCGAGGATCGAAATGTCCTGCGTGACGGCACACACAAGAGCCTCGGCGCCATCCTTGGAGACGAACTGCCATGCGGTGAACAGGGACGTATCATAGGGCGAGGACAGTCGATAATAGTCGCCCTCGGCGATCAGCTCGGCGTGCGCTCGGTAAAATTCCGAATAGCTTAGGCACTCCCGCCGCTCTGCTTCGGTCATGCGGTCGGGGTCCAGCTCGTAACCAAAGGTTCCGTGCATTGCGACCGCCGCACGGGTTTTGAAGCTGACGCTGCGCTTCGTCTTGCGGTTCGGACAAGCCGACACGTGCGCTCCCATGGACGAGACGGGGTAGGCAAACGAGGTTCCGTATTGAATCACAAGCCGCGAGGGGGCATCGGTGTTGTCACTGCACCAGATCTGCGGGAAATAGGTCAGCATCGCGCCGTCAAAGCGTCCGCCTCCCCCACTGCACCCCTCAAACAGGATATGGGGATGCGTCTTGACGATGCCGTCCAGAATGCGGTAAAGCCCCAGAATATAGCGATGGTAGATCTCACCCTGCTGCGAGGGAGGGTAGCCGACGCTGTAAACGTCACATACGTAACGATTGTAATCCCATTTGACGTAGTCGACGCCGCCGGCATCCAGCACCGCGTTGATCGCGCCGATGATATAATCGCAGACCTCGGGGCGCGACAGATCCAGACAGAGCTGGTGGCGGCTGCGGGAGGGGGCTCTGCCGGGAACGCGCAGGCACCAGTCGGGATGTGCGCGATAAAGATCGGAATTTTCGTTTACCATCTCGGGCTCAAACCAAAGTCCGAATTTCATCCCCAGCGCATGGATGCGCTCGGCAAGCGCGGGAATTCCTCCGCCGATCTTTGCCTCGTTTGCGACCCAATCGCCCAGTCCCGAGGTCTCGTCGTTGCGAACTCCGAACCATCCGTCGTCCAGCACGAACAGATCGCACCCCATCTCTTTCGAGAGGCGCGCGGTGCGAAGCAGCTTTTCGGTATCGAAGGTGAAGCGGAAGGGCTCCCAGCTGTTGATGAGCACGGGGCGGCTCTTTTGCAAAGAACGGGTCGGGCAGGCGTTGTTACGGAAGACGTCGTGGTAGGCGTGGGTGAGCGCCGAAAGCCCCGATGCGGAGTAGCTCATCACCACCTCGGGCGCCTCAAAGCACTCGTCGGGGGCGATCGAAAAGGAAAATTGCTTGGGATGCAAGCCCATCGCAACGCGGGTCTGACTGTAGCCGTCGACCTCGGCGGCAAACATGAAATTCCCGCTGTACATCAACGCAAATCCGTACGCAGCTCCGTGATCCTCGTCGGCGTTGTGCTCGCAGATCACGGCAAAGGGGTTGTGAAAATGCCCCGACGCACCGCGGAAGGAGCCGATTTCACAAATGCCGTGGGGGAGCGGGTGGCGATCGGTCTGACGCTCCATATGATGGTGCCCAAAGAACTCGATCATATCAAAGTCCGACGTCATAAAATCCAGGTTTGCCGAAAGCAGGCGCTCCAGACGGATCGGAGTGTCGCCGCCGTTGACCAGCACCGT
>JAFPBP010000106.1 GCA_017424085.1 Clostridia bacterium | reverse complement strand
GAAGGCGGCGTAATAATTGGATTCCGACATATTTGCCGCAACGGCAAGGTCCGAAACGCTCATGGGCAGGGCGAGATTGCGAAGCATATAGGACACGGAATTCTGCAGGCATTGAGATCCGCTTTTCTCGATCGGCTCCGCAAGAGTCAGCAAAAGCCCCATCATCCGATAGCAACAGGCGTAATTTTCCCAAAGATCGTCGGTAGAAAACAGGAGATCAAACAAGCGATTCAGCTCCGCCGCAGATTCCCCCGTCAGAACGGAGGGGAACCGATACAAGGAATCGATGGGAACGCCTCCGTTCACATCCATGCTCAGAAAGACCCAGCGGCAGGACATCCTTCGCGTTTCGGGGTCAAGATGATGCACGATGGTCTGACACGCTCCCGACGGTGCAATAAAAAACCCGCCCGACCCCGTATCCTCGGCGGGGGCACGATCCAGGGCAATGGAATAGCTTCCCACCACGGATTGAACCACGGAAAGATACGGCAGGGTCTTCACGTGCTTGACGCCCTCCCAGGTCTCGGAGAACAGACAGCCCTTTTTGAAATATTCGATTTTCGCATCCGTAATTTTCACATTTGCACACCTCAATAGTATTATACATATTTTTTATAGGATTGTCAATGGATTTTAATAGAAATTTTCTGTAAAATAGAAGAAAGAGGTGACCGAACATGACTTTTTATTCTCAAAACGGAAGAACGCGCCCCGTACGTCTGACGGAGCAAACGCGCGCCTTCGCTTACGATTCCTTAAACCGAGTATACGGGCTTGACACCCTGCAGGTCATGGGCATTCCCATGGACGACGAGCCCGATTTTACATCTCTGTCCGATCTGGAAAAATACGATCGGGCGATCCTTCGCATTGCACAAAAAGCCCCCATCCGCATCTGCGACGGAGAAAAGATCAGCGGCGCTGCCACCTTGGGGCTGGGTATCCGCCATCAGGTTCCCGCCACGCTGGCAGGGCAAGCCATCGTCGGAAGCATCAGCCATCTGACCATTGATTTCAAAACCGTTCTGACCAAGGGGGTCAACCACATCCGCAAAACGGCGCAGGAGGCGCTGGAGAGTCACCGAGGCACCGATCGGGAGGCGTTTGCGGTCAGTTGTCTGAACTGTCTTGACGCCTTTGCCTTATGGCACGGGCGCTATCTGGAGGCATTGCGGGGGAAGGACGGATACGAAGCGAATTACGAAAATCTCACCCGTGTGCCCTTCGAACCTGCCCGCACCTTCCACGAGGCGGTGCAGAGCCTGTGGTTCACCTTTGCCTTCGTGCGTCTGTGCGGAAACTGGCCCGGGATCGGACGCATCGATCAGATGCTGGGCGGCTATCTGGAACAGGATCTGAAGGAAGGGCGGCTGACCATGGACGACGCCCGTGAGATCCTGGCGCATTTCTTCATCAAGGGATGCGAATGGATCAACGGACAATTCGTGGGAAGCGGAGACGCTCAGCATTATCAGAATCTTGTCCTCGGCGGCATTGACGAGGACGGTCGGGACGTGACCAACCCCGTGACCTATCTGGTGCTGGATATTCTGGAGGAATTGGGAATCAGCGATTTCCCCACCACGGTGCGGCTGAACAAGAATTCCGACGAAGGGCTGATTCGGCGGGTGGCAGAGGTCATGCGCTACGGCGGCGGAATGCTGGCGGTCTACAACGAGGATCTGATCCTGGACGCTCTGTCCAAGGCGGGCTACAAT
>JAFPBP010000105.1 GCA_017424085.1 Clostridia bacterium | reverse complement strand
GATCATCTGGAGCAGCTGTTTGTGGAAAACGAGGAGATTTTCTATTGGGGAAATAACGAAATTCTCGTCGCCGCCAAAACGTTGGAGCTGATCCACCTGCTCCTGCAGAGATGCGGTCGCACGGGACAAAAGACCTTCGAAGAAAAAACGCTGCAACGGGTATGTGACTACATCCAAAACAACCCGGAAAAGGATCTGACCCTGAATGCGCTTGCGAAATACGCAGGATTCAGTCCATCGCATTTTCATGCACTTTTCAAAGCACACAAGGGAAAGACCTTACGGGAATACGTAGAACAGGAACGCCTAAAGAAATCGATCGTTCTTCTGATCTCCACGAGAAAGACCTTAACAGAGATCGCATACGAATGCGGTTTTTCCTCTCAATCCTATTTTAATTACGTCTTCAAAAGGAAAATGAAGGAATCGCCCCGTGACTATGTAAAATCCTATTGCAAGCAATACGAGGATTAACCCCACGCCAATCGAGGATACCTCAAAAAAGAGAAGACACCCTCGGGAACCTGCGGTATCGCAGTCCTCCGTTTCGGTGTCTTCTCTTCTTGTTTTTATGAGTTTCAGATCTGGGAAAGATATTCCTTCAGATGCTCAAGACCGCGGGCGATGCCGTCAATGCAATCACCGCAGCCTTCAAATTCGATGGAAACGTAGCCGTCGTAGCCTGCGCGCTTAAGGATGGTCAGGCATTGCTTCACGGGAACGTCGCCTTCTCCGATGACCGTACCGCAGAAATAGTTTCCGCCGCGAGTCATGGAACGGCAATGCCCCATGGGAGCGTTGCGGATCATCATATCCTTGGCGTGCACGTGGATGGCGTAAGGCGCCACGCGGGAAACGGCGGTGATGGGATTTTCATCAGCACAGATAAAGTTACCCATATCCACCAAAAGCCCGTAGTTATCGTGGTTGACCGCGTTGAACAACCGTTCCACCCGATCGCTGTCCTGAGCGATAAAGCCGTGATTTTCGGTGCAGGTGCGAATGCCGAGGGTCTGACCGTATTCGGTCACGCGACGAGCATTGGCGGCGATGGTGGGAAGCATCAGATCAAAGGAACGGGAATTGCCCGTTTTTCCCAGACGGTAGCATACGTCATGACGCATGACCGAGGCTCCCAGGATCTTTGCAACCTCCAATTGACCGCAAAGGCGCTGAACCTCTGCGTCCGATTCTTCTTCGGTATCCCGATAGAGATTTGCGCCGATGGTATAAGCGTTGATCTCAATACCCACCCGATCGGCTTCGGCACGAAGAGCGGCAGCCATGGTCTTCTGAGCGTCGAGAGAATCCCCGGGAAGGTCGATGAATTCGATGCCGTCAAAACCCATTTCCTTGGCTTTGGCAACGCACTCAATCAGAGTGATCTTCCCTGCCCGCAGGGCTTGGGAAAAAGAATAGGAGCTGACCGAAATTTTCATAGTTCCGACCTCCGTTAATTCTCAGCCATGGTCTTCTTCAGGAAGTCATAGGCGATGCGGATATCAACCTCGGGGGTAGCGCCCGCTTCCCGCTCGATGGTCAAGAATCCGCGGTAGCCAATCTCCTCCAGAGCCTTCAGATAGGCGGGGAAATCCACGCTGCCCGTGCCCAGAGGAACCTCCTCGAAGCACTTCATGCCGCTGAAGTTTTCGGGAACGGGATGAACCACGCGATAAATATATTCGGGATTGACCAGGTGCAGGCAATTGCCGTCCTTGGCGTGGGTATGAACGATGTACTTTTTCAGATTATGAACCGCATCCACGGGATCGTCCTTGGTGACCATGCAGAGGTTTGCGGGATCCAGGTTGACGGCAACGCCGGTGGAGCCCAGAGAGTCCAGGAATTCCTTAAGAACGAAAGAGTTCTCGGGACCGGTCTCGATGGCAAAGTGAGCACCCACGCTGTCGGCATACTCTGCCAATTCGCCGCAGGCTTCCTGCATGATGCGATAGCGGGGATGATTTTTATCGTTGGGAACAACACCGATGTGGGTGGTGACGATATCGGTCTCCAGATCCTTGGCAAGGTCCACGATGCGCTTGGATTTTTCAATCAACTCGGGGTTCAGCTCAGCATTGCCGAAGCCTCTGCCCAGATCTCCGCAGAGGGCGGAAAAGACCATACCATGGCTCTTTACCTCATCCAACAGAGCGCGACGGTCTGCGGCGTTGAGGTTCTCAGGGCTATTCTCGCCCTTGGTGGCATACATCTGAATGCCGTTGGCGCCCATGGCGGCGGCTTTTTGAATGGCGGAGCTGCGGTCCACGCGGAAGGACTCCAGGATCACGCCGATAGGAAACTGATACATATTTTTTCTCCTTTTTCAAGTAAGATAAGGGATCATTTTTTCTCTTATATCATTATAGAAGATTTCATACAGTTTGTCAATGGGGGAAAGGGAAATTATC
>JAFPBP010000104.1 GCA_017424085.1 Clostridia bacterium | reverse complement strand
GTGGCGGGAGAAGAGAATGCAAAGACCCCCTGTCCCGCAGGCGGCGTATGGGCGCGTCTGTACGAGGAGGATGCAACGATCCTTCTCATCGGCGTGGGCTTAAACCGCAATACCTTCCTCCATTCGGTGGACGAGGCGTTGCAGCTTCCCGATAAATTGGTGGATCCCATTCCTCTGACTATCGTGGATCACGGTGGGGTTGCGCACTCGGTCTCCTTTCGAAAGCACGGGACGACAGGCTCGGAGAATTACGGAAATTATCGCATCTCCATGGAAGAAACGGGCGTTCTTCGTTACGATCGTCTCGGGGACGCTTCCGTGGGAATCTGCTCCGCCCGCGGTGCCTTCGATCTGGTTCGTCGGGTGTTGACCCGTTCCCCGGAGGATCCTGTGAATTGCGAAAAGGAAATTGCAAAAGAGTATTATCTCTAAAGAGAGGTTGTTGTCAAAATGTTGGAACAGTTGAAGGAAAAAGTGCTTCGCGCAAATCTTGCGCTTCCCAAGTACGGACTCGTGACCTTTACGTGGGGAAACGTTTCGGGAATCGATCGCGAGACGGGGCTGGTTGTGATCAAGCCCAGCGGCGTGGAGTACGATACCATGACGGCAGACGATATGGTTGTCGTTGATTTGGACGGGAACGTGGTGGAGGGGAAGTGGAATCCCTCCTCCGATACCCCCACGCATTTGGTTCTGTACCGTGCCTTCCCCAAGATTGGAGGCGTGGTCCATACCCACTCCCGTTGGGCGACGGTCTGGGCGCAGGCAGGGCGCGGAATTCCCGCCTACGGCACCACCCACGGGGACTATTTTTACGGGGAAATTCCCTGCACCCGCAAGTTGACACCCCGAGAAATCGACGGAGCATACGAGCATGAAACGGGGAACGTGATCGTGGAGACGTTCCGCAATTTCCCCGCAGACGACGTCCCTGCCGTTCTGGTCCGGTCCCACGGACCCTTTACCTGGGGAACCGACCCCGACAATGCCGTGCATAACGCCGTGGTTTTGGAGGAGGTTGCCTGCATGGCGTACCGTACCGAAGCCTTGAATCCCTCGGTGCCTACGATGCAGCAGGAGCTTCTGGAGAAGCATTATTTCCGCAAGCACGGAGCGAATGCCTATTACGGGCAAAAGTGATTTTTTGTATATTGTTGAAAATGCCGTCTGTAGATTACAGACGGCATCGTTTTATATCTTCAGCTTTTCCGCAACGGCGCGCATGCGCTCGGGGGAGACCTTGAGAACCTTACGGTCATAGGACAAAAGTCCGTTGGTCTCGTCCTCCACGTCGGAGACCTGCGTGTAGATGGCGCCGCACAGCCCCTTCTTTACGGCGGGAACGATCTCGTTCTCGTAAAGCCCGATCAGCGCGTCCTCGAACTCGTTTTGCTTTTCAAAAAACCGATAACCGTAGGGCTTTCCGGGGTGGAATACGTGTCCTTCGGGTTGGTAGGAATACCCTCCGAATTCCGAGAGAACGGTGGGCTTTTCCGTGGGGGAGAAGCGGACGGGCTTGAAATAGACGTGCAGGCTTTCCACGTCGCTCTTTTTCCCTCGGAACCAGCCCGAGGTAGCGTCGATGAAGCGGGAGCAATCCATGGCTTTCAAGGCTTCGTACTGCTTTTCGCTGCAGAATTGCCCCCAGCCCTCGTTGAAAATGGTCCAGTAGCAGATGCAGGGATGATTGTACAACTGCTCGACGGTTGCCTTCATGCTCTGCTCAAAGCAATCGCGGGTTGCCTTGTCCCGATGAAGCCAACGGTCGTTGAGTCTCTTGAGTCCCACGGTGGGAAGCGCCGTGTCCCGCAAAAAGGAATAGTGCCCGTTGTTTACCATGTCCTGAAATACGATCATTCCCAATCGGTCGCAATCGTAATAAAACCGCTCGGGCTCCACCTTGATGTGCTTTCTCAACGTGTTGAACCCCAACGCTTTCATTTCTTTCACGTCGCGGGTGTAATTTTCGGGAGTTGCGGGGGTGTAGATCCCGTCGCTGTAGTACCCTTGATCCAGAAGTCCGTGGAAGAAATAGGGCTTGCCGTTGAGACAGAGGCGGGGAAGACCGTCCACGGTCTTGACCTCCAGCGTTCGCAAGGCAAAATAAGATTCGATGCGGTCTTCTCCCGACGTGAGCGTGAAGGAATACAGGTAAGGATCCTCGGGAGACCAAAGGCGGGCATTCGGGATTCGGACGATTGCCTCGGAGTCGGTCATGGTTGCTTGGATCTCTCCTTGGGGCGTTTGCACCGTGATTTCTCCCGTTTTCACGCCCTTTGCGGTGACCTTGACGAAATCCGCTCCCGTGTCGATCTTGAGGCTCTGCACGTACTCCTTCGGTACGCTTTCCATCCAGATCGATTGCCAGATGCCCGTGACGGGGGTATACCACATGCCGCCCCGATCGCATCGTTGCTTCCCGTAGGGGAGAACGTGGGAGGAAAGATCGTCCGAAACCTGCACGGACAGATGATTTTCCTCCTGCAGATCGTCGGTCACGTCAAAGGAAAAAGCGTTGTATCCTCCCCGATGAACCCCTACCTGACGTCCGTTCAGAGTTACTTTCGTGATCTGATCCGACGCTCCGAAATGAAGGATCACCCGATCCTTTTTGAAGCTCTCGGGCAGGGTAAAGGTCTTTTCATAGCGCACGGTGGGAGATTTTCCCATGCTTCGCCCGATCCCCGAAAGCACCGATTCGGGAGGATAGGGAACGAGGATGGTTTCTTTTGCGCCGTTATTTGCATAAAAATCCCATTCCCCGTTGAGGCAGAAGAAGGAATCCCGTTTCAGCTGCGGGCGGGGGTATTCGTTCCACGGTTGCCCCGAGAGGGCTTCGCCTTCTGCGGTCAGCAGGGTCACGAGGGTATCGTTTTTCATTTGTTTTTCTCCTTTTTCATGGTGCGGCACAGGGGAATCAGATACGCACTTAACAAAACCGCAACTCCCAGAGCCGCGACAAAGATGGCGGCGTTGGGAATGAAGGAGGTGGTTCCGTCGTCGTTGATCACCGTTTCCGCATTCTTCAGCACCTGCGCTCCGATGGCGGGTCCGATGATGCCGGGGATCAGAACCTGACCCACGATGCGAAGCCCTTGGAACATTCCCGCACGGTTTTGGGGTGTGTAATCGCGGATCAATGCCCCGAAGACCGCCGAGCCCGACAAATAACCGCACATCATCAGAAGCGAGCCGATAAACACGGCGGGGGTGGCGCGGAACAGGGCGAGGATCACGTATCCGATCATCAGAAGCCCAAGAGACGGAATGATCGATTTTGTGAAGCGGACCTTGTCGTAGACCCGTCCCCAAAGAGCGGTGAAGACCGAGGCTAAGACGATGGCGGGCGCCATGACGAAAACGTAATTGTCCATCTTCAGCGCCTCGGTGTAATACAGGATCAGATAAGGCATGAAGATCTGAATTGAGATCCCGAAGATGGCAAAGGCGACGAGGGACAGATAGAGGATCTTGTTCTCCCGCACCACCGAGGGGCGGAATCCGTAGAAAATGTTGGCGAAATAGTTTTGATTTTGCTCGGTTTTGATGGAAGAATCTTGGATGAGGAAAAATCCGAGGATGCCGATCAGGATCACCGCAATGCCGATGATCAGGTAAATGGCGGTCCAGCTTTCGCTTTTGTTCAGATCAAACGCCATAAATCCGCCGAACACCGCAAGGATCGCCACCAGCGGCATCATGGCGTTGATCCCCTCTGCAGCCCCGCGGTTCTTTTCGTCGGTCACGTCGGTAAGCCACGCATTGAAGCAGGCGTCGTTTGCCGAGGAGCCGAAGAAGGTCATGACGCAGTCCAAGACGATAACGAGGGAAACGCCCACCGATGCGGCGGACGCCACGGCAGGGAACAGCCCCTCGATCACGTCAATGCGAACGAGGCTGAAGGCGAGAATGGAGATCCCCCAAAGAATATACCCCGCGCAGATGAAGATCTTGCGCTTTCCCACCTTGTCGGACAGCGCGCCCACAAGAACCGTCGTCACCGTTGCGGCAATGGCGGATGCGGAAACCATGGCGGAGATCTGCGCGGCGGTTGCCTGGAACATCTTATAGATGAATACGTTGAAATACATGTTTTCCACGACCCACGCAATCTGCCCCGTAAGGCTGAAGATGGTGAGGGCGAGGAAGAACTTTGCTTTTGAATCCCGTTTCATAACGAATCCTTTCCGTGAAAGATTTCTCTGTTTTCGTCTTTCTTACAGTATACCATAGAACCGAAAAAATATCAAGCCCCAT
>JAFPBP010000103.1 GCA_017424085.1 Clostridia bacterium | reverse complement strand
TGACCGTGTCGCACCCCGCAAAGAGCAGTGCAATCAGAATTCCTCCCAAAAGCAAGAACAACAGCGTACGTTTCACGGTATCACACTCCTTTTTCTTTTATTATACCACATCTTCCCCCCGCAGGTCAATCGGGAAAAAGGGGGGGGTGTGAACTTTTTATGAACTTTTCAGCCGTCAAAAGCGCAATCACGTGGATCCTGCAAAAAAGGCGTTGGCGCACAAAGGGCAAATATTTCCTACCCTCCCTCGGCGGAAGGATTCCGCCGACCTTGGCTTTTCTTTGGTTCTTTCTTTTCTCCTGAAAAGAAAGAACACCCCCTCGCCTCCGCAGGTTTTTTGAAGAGAGAATCAGAATTTTGCGTCCGTGGGGACGTAGGGGAGGGAGAAGCCGATGATGTTGGCGCTTTCGCCCATGGAGGCGCGCTTGAAGCGGGCGATGGGGAAGCGGCGGAAGAAGGTGTCCAGGGTCTTGACGATGGTGTCCTCGTCGTATTCGTCGAAGGTCGCCATCATGTATTGATAGAGCTCGTCCCGCTCCAGACGGTGCTTGGAATAATAGTAGATGATGAAATCGTGGAGCAGGTAGGGTCCGAGGATATCCTCGGTCTTCTGATCGGTCTTCAACTCGGGGGAAATGTCGGTGTCCGCCACGTCTGCAAGGGAGGCACCCAAAGCGCCGCCGTACCGCTTGGCAAGGAGACGCACCACCTCCTTGATGAGGGTCTTGGGGACGGTTGCGTTCACGTTGTAATGGCTCAGCGTGTCGCCTGCGAAGGTGCAGAAGCCCAGCGCCGCCTCGGACAGGTCGCCCGTGCCCACCACCAGCGCATTATAGCGGTTTGCCACGTCGAAGAGGATCTGGGTCCGCTCCCGTGCCTGTGCGTTTTCGTAGGTCACGTCGGGGGTCTCCCCGTCATGCCCGATCTGCTTCAGATGGGCGGTGACCGCTTCCTTGATGTCGATCTCCAGCACCGTTGCCCCAGCCTCCTTCATGAGGATATGGGCGTTGGTGTAGGTGCGCTTGCCCGTGCCGAAGCAGGGCAGGGTCAGGGTGATGAGGTGATCTGCGGGGAGGTTTGCCATCTTCATGGCTTCCATGGCGACCATCAAAGCCAGGGTGGAGTCCAGCCCGCCCGACACGTTGATGGCGCAGTACTGCATCCCCGAGGAGACGATGCGGGTATAGAGCGCCTGCACCTGCAGCTGGAATAGCTCGCCCAGATATTTCACGGGATCGTTTTTGCCGTAATAGGGGATGCGAAGGTCGGCGTGGGCACGGCGGGTGGATTCCCAGCCCTCGCTCTCGGATTCCTCGTCCCACACGGCACAGATCGCCGCAGGCTTGGTCTGCAGGGCGAAATCCAGAGTCTTTCCGTTGCGGTAGACCCCGCAGAAGCCCTGATATACCCCGTCGGACACCGCTTCTCCGAAGCCGGGGTTCGCCACGGCGACGGTGCATTGCTTGGCGGCGGAGATCTTTTGGCAAAGGTCGGTCACGTCTGCGGACAGGCAGGGGTAGCCCGCCATGGCGGTGGGCAGGAGCAGCAGGTCCCCTTCCCCCTCTCCGTTGGCGGAGATGGCGACCGACTTCCCGCAATGGGTGAATTCGGCTTTTTTGCCCAGAGAGCCGTCCTTCAGATAGAGATTTCCGATCTGATCGGTGGAGGTGACGATGGCAACGGGGTGCTCGGCGGTGTAATCGCAGAGCTGATCCAGCGCACGGTCGGATTCGTCGATGAAGGATTTATAGGCAAATTTCATGCCGCAGGTGGCGCCCGTCACCGCAAAGGCGGGGAACAGGTACAGATCTGCGGGATGTTCGTTCATAAAGGCAATCATATCAGCCACGTTCTTCAGGGGATCTCCCGCGCGAACGGGCAGGGTGGCGGCAATCAGTTTCATGGTGAATTCTCCTTTTTCAGTTGCTTTCGGTGCAGACCAGCGCCACGGCGCGGGCGGCAATGCCTTCCTTGGCTCCCGTGAAGCCCAGACCCTCCTCGGTCTTGCCCTTCACGTTCACGCAGGCGGGGGAAATTCCCACGGCGGCGGCGATGTTTTGGCGCATCTGCTCCGCGTGGGGAGTGATCTTGGGGGCTTGGCAGATGACGGTGGCATCCACGTTGACGGGGGAAAATCCCGCCTCACGGATCACCTCCACCGCGTGCGCCAACAGCTTGAGACTGTCCGCACCCTTCCATTGAGGGTCGGTGTCGGGGTACATGCGTCCGATGTCTCCCAGCCCCGCCGCACCCAACAGAGCGTCTGTGACGGCGTGCAGGAGAACGTCGGCGTCGGAATGCCCCAAAAGTCCCGTTTCATGGGGGATGTTTACCCCACCGATGATGCAGGGACGACCCTCCACCAGACGGTGCACGTCGTACCCCTCTCCGATGCGGATCATACCGTCTCCTCCTTGGGAGGTCTCGCCTTCAGAGAATAAATGGGCATGCCCTGCTCGGAAAAGCGGATCTCGTATTCGGTCAGATAGGGGTTGGGGATCCCGCTGTGATGGAGATCCTCGGTGTAATCGTAGATCTCATAGCCGCTCTCACGGAATTCCTCCACCGAGAAATCGAAGAGAGGCTTGTTATCGGTCTTGAATTCGATGTGCCCGTCTTCCTTGAGGATGGTGCGGTATTTTTCCAGAAAGCTCCGATGGGTCAGCCGCAGATGGGCGTGCTTTTTGTTGGGCAGGGGGTCGGAGAAGTTCAGATACAGAACCGAAACCGCCTTGGAGGGGCAAAGCGCCTCGTGGGCAACGTCTTCAAGGATGGGGTTGCGGTTCTCGTCCAGACCCATAAATTTCTTTTCGATGCCCTCGGTCAGATCCTTGGCGTCCGCCAGCAGGAATTTCACGTTTCCGATCTCCTCCCGCGCCGCCTTCTCCGCCGCCATGACGATCACGTCGGGGATCTTTTCCAGGGCGTAGAAGGTCACGTCGGGGTGATCCTTCGCCAATGCGGTGACGAATTTTCCCTTGCCGCATCCCACCTCCACGCGGATCTCTCCCTGGGGATGGGCGGGCACGGCGCCGATCAGGTAATCCGAGACCCGCTCCAGACGGGGCACGGTGTTTTTCTTCTTTCTTGCTCTCATGAGTTTCCTTCCTTTCGGTCAAAACGGATCAGCAGGACCGTCACGTCGGCGGGGTTGACCCCCGAGATGCGGGACGCCTGCCCGATGGATGCGGGGCGGAATTGATTCAGCTTTTGCTGTGCCTCCAGCCGCAAGCCCGTCACGGTGGTGTAGTCCAGATCGGGGGGCAAAAGGCGGCTTTCCAGCTTTTTGAATTCGTTGACGGCGCTCTGCTGGCGACGGATGTATCCCTCGTATTTCAGGGAGATCTCCACCTGCTCCCGCACCGCAAAGGGCAGGTCGGGACGGTCCTTGTCCACGCAGGCAAGGTCGTCGTAGGTCAGCTCGGGGCGACGGATCAGCTCGTCCAGCGCCACGCTCCCGTGAATGGGGGCAGAGCCGTGGGCGGAGAGGCATTCCCATACCGCCTCGGGGGAGAAGTGTGTTTTGCGGCAGCGCTCGATCTCTTCCTCCACCAAGCGATATTTTTCGCGGAAGGCATCGTAGCGCTCTTTCGAAATGAGCCCGATGCGGTAGCCCTCCTCGGTGAGGCGGAAATCCGCGTTATCCTGCCGCAGCAGCAGGCGGTATTCCGAGCGGGAGGTCATCATGCGGTAGGGCTCGTTGGTGCCCTTGGTGACCAGATCGTCGATGAGGGTTCCGATGTAGGAGGATGCCCGATCCAACAGCAACGGCTCCCGTCCCTCCAGCGCAAGGGCGGCGTTGACCCCCGCCACGAAGCCTTGGGCGGCGGCTTCCTCGTAGCCCGAGGTGCCGTTGAACTGCCCCGCGCCGTATAACCCCTTCAGCGCCTTGAACTCCAGCGTGGCGTTCAACTGCAAGGGATCCACGCAATCGTATTCGATGGCGTAGGCGGTGCGCATCATGACCGCATGCTCAAATCCCTTCAGGGAATGAAGCATTTGGAGCTGCACGTCCTCGGGCAGGGACGAGGAAAAGCCCTGCAGGTACATTTCCTCCGTATCCCGTCCCATGGGCTCCAAGAACAGCTGATGGCGCTCCTTGTCGGCAAAGCGCACGATCTTGTCCTCAATGGAGGGGCAATAGCGGGGCCCGATGCCCGTGATCTTGCCCGAATAGAGGGGCGAGCGGTGAAGATTTTCACGGATGATGCGATGGGTCTCGGCGTTTGTATGGGCAAGATAGCATTCGTGGGTGTTTTCCCCGATGAATTTTCCCTCGTTTTCAAAGGAGAAGGGCACGATCCGCTCGTCCCCCGCCTGGGGCTCCAGTTGGGAGAGATCCACCGAGGAGCGCTTGATGCGGGGCGGGGTGCCGGTCTTGAAGCGGCGCAGGGAAATGCCCAGCTCCTTCAGAGAATCGGTGAGTCCCGTGGCGGCGAACATGCCGTCGGGACCCCCGTCGTAAAAGGTTTCCCCCACGATGATGCGCCCTTGCAGATAGGTTCCCGTGGAAAGGACCACCTTATCGGCGTGGTAGCGGGCGCCCAGATGGGTGGTCAGCACCCATTGGTCCCCCTCCCGCTCCAGACGGCGGATCTCCGCCTGCTTCAGCTCCAAATTGGGCTCCTTTTCCAGGATCTGCTTCATCACGTCCTGATACCGACGGCGGTCGGCTTGGATGCGAAGAGAATGGACGGCAGGGCCCTTGCCTCGGTTGAGCATGCGGCTCTGGAGGAAGACCTTATCGGCGGTCTTTCCCATTTCGCCCCCCAGCGCATCCAGCTCCCGCACCAGATGTCCCTTCGCCGTGCCCCCGATGGAGGGGTTGCAGGGGAGATTCCCCACCGCGTCCAGACAGATGGTGAACAGGATCGTGGAATGCCCCAGCCGTGCCGCCGCCAGCGCCGCCTCGATGCCTGCGTGTCCGGCGCCCACCACGGCGACTTGGCACCGTCCCGCTTCGTAATACGTCATATCAAAAACCTCAAGTCAGGTAGTTTCGTTTCTTATTTCCCCACGCAGAAGCGGGAGAAGATCTCGTGGATCACGCTTTCCGACACCCGTTCTCCCGTGATCTCGCCTACGGCGGCGATGGCTTCCTCCACGTCGGAAACGATCACGTCGGGGGTCAGGCACAGGTTGTCCCGCGCCCGTTGGAGAGCCTCTCTGACCCGCAGGAGACAATGGTATTGCCGTCCGTTGGAGACCAGCGCGCTTTGGGTGGTCAGATCGGGGGCGAAGGTATCCCGTACCCAAGCCTCCACCGCCGAAAGCCCCTCTCCCGTTTTGGCGCTGACCCGAAAGGCGGGCACGCCTTTTGCCCACGGGGGCAGGGTCTCATGGGGCGTTTGGTCGGATTTATTGAATAAAAAGACGATTTTTGCCTTGCTTTCTCTCATTTCCTCCGCCAAGAGACGGTCTTGTTCGGTCTGATCGTCGAAGACGCAAAGGATCAGATCCGCCCGCTCTGCGGCTTGGCGCGCACGGGTAACTCCGATCTGCTCCACCCGATCGTCGGTGGCGCGGATGCCCGCCGTGTCGGTGAGGATCAGCTTGACGCCGCCGAAGATCACCGTTTCCTCCACCGTGTCGCGGGTGGTCCCCGCAATTTCGGTGACGATGGAGCGCTCGCGCCCGCTGAGACGGTTCATGAGGCTGGATTTCCCCACGTTGGGCTTGCCGCACAGAACCGTGGGAACCCCTTCCCGAATGGTTTTTCCCGTTTCATAGGTATCGCACAGGGCAGAGACCCGATCCAGCGCACGGGTGATCTCGTCTTCCAGCGCCTCGGCGGACACCTCTCCGATCTCGTCGTCGGGGTAGTCCACGTATGCCAGCAGCTGCGCCGCAATGCCCAAAAGGGCTTGATTGATCTCCCCGATGGCGTGCCCCACCGTGCCGTCCAGCTCGCTCATGGCAACGCGGGCGGCGGTGGAATATTCCGCATCGATCAGATCCATGACCCCTTCGGCGCGGGTCAGATCGCTTTTTCCGTTCAGAAACGCACGCTTGGTGAATTCGCCCCCCGTCGCCTGCCGTGCTCCCAGAGAAAAGAGCAGACGAAGCACGCGGTTGAGCAGATAAACGCCCCCGTGGCAGGAGAATTCCACCGTGTCCTCTCCCGTGTAGGAGTTGGGTCCGCGGAAGGCGCAGACCACCACCTCGTCGAGGACCTCGTCTCCTTGGCAGATGCGCCCGAAGGACAGATTTCGCTTTTGGTCGGGGGCAATGAGACGGTTGTCCCCCGTATACCGAAGGCACGCCTCCGCAATGGAGAAGGCGTCGTCCCCCGACATGCGGATGACCCCGATGGCAGCCCGAAAGGGGGCTGTGGCAAGTGCGGCTATGGTTTCCATGTTAAACCTCTTTTGCTTCGTCCTCCATCATACCGTCCACCGTATCGTACTTTTTGTAGCTTTCGGGAGAGCGGGACATTTCCTGCGCCTCCTTCATGGCTTCCAGCGTGTTTCGGTTGGGGATCTCGCGGGTGATGGAGAAGGGGATTCCCCCCTCGTAGAGCATTTGCTTCAGAAAAATATTGACTGCGGTGGAAAGATCC
>JAFPBP010000102.1 GCA_017424085.1 Clostridia bacterium | reverse complement strand
GGTTTTCGTGAGTCAGCAGACGATGGGCCCGTTCCATGCCTTCGGAGGTGGGGGTGTGCACCTCCAGGCAGATTTCGGGATCGATGGTAAGGTCGTGCTGAATCATGGATAACTTATATGTTCGCCACCTTTACTCAGGAAAGCGGATTCATCGGGACCTATGTCCTGCGCGCCGACCGCCCCGAGGGTCCCTTCGTTCCCCACAGCCACGGCGCCGTTACGCCCCGCGAATGGGGAAGCCTTGATGGCACTCTGTACGTGGGAAAGGACGGGCATCCTTACGTGGTGTTCTGCCATGAGCACACGCAGATCATTGACGGAACCATCTGCTATGCCCGCTTGAGCGACGATCTGACCGAGCGGGTCTCCGACCCCGTGACTATCTTTGCCGCTTCCTCCTGCCCTTACGTGGATAAGCATCGGAGAACGGGAAACTACGTCACCGACGGCCCCTTCCTGTATCGGACCCGCACGGGGGAATTGCTGATGATCTGGTCCTCCTTCATCCGTGATCAGTACGCCGAGCTTCTCGTTCGCTTCCCCGACGGAGATCTTGGGGCCAATGCGGAGCATTTGCCCCCGATCCTTGATACCGACGGCGGGCACGGCATGATCTTTGAAGGGGACGGCACGCTTTATTTTACCTTCCATTCTCCCAATCGCTCGGGAACAGAGCGCCCCGTGTTCCGTGAAATTTCCGACGATGGGAATGCCCTTTCTCTTTGAGCTTTCATTTGAGCGTTACGGGAGGTGACCCCATGCAAAAGATCAGCCGAAAACGAATGCTTTGCTTCGGGCTCCTTCTCGCTCTGCTGGGAGGAATCGTCCTGTGGGGCGCCGTTGCCGTCATCATCGTCAACTACGGGAAGGTGGACGAGAAAGCCCCGAGCGACGTTGCCATCGTTTTGGGTGCGGGCACGTGGAAGGGGGAGGTTTCTCCCGTTTACCGCGAGCGGCTCAACCACGGAATTTGGCTTTATCAAAACGGCTACGTGGAATATCTCATTCTGACGGGTGGCGTTGGGGAGGGGAATAGCGTCTCCGATGCCGCTGCAGCCAAGGCATACGCCCTGTCGCAGGGGGTTCCCGAAGCGGTGATCCTCATCGAGGAGAAATCTACCATCACCGAGGAAAATCTTTTTTACGCAAAGGCGCTTATGGATGAATTATCTTTGAGGTCCGCCATCATCGTCAGCGATCCGCTCCATATGAAGCGGGCAATGCTGATGGCGTCTGACTACGGGATCGACGCCTGTTCGTCCCCCACGCCCACCACCATGTATCGGAGCCTGAAAACTCGGATCCCCTTCCTTGCACGGGAGGAATTCTTTTATCTCGGGTATCTCGTCGTTCGGGTCTTTCGGTAAGAAAGGAGCATCAACGTGGAGTTGAAGGATAAAACGGTTTTGTTTTTGGGATCGTCGGTTACCTACGGTTCTGCCGCAGGCGGCGTTTCCTTTGCGGATCTGATGGGGGAGACCTGTCGGCTTCGATGCGTCAAGCAGGCAGTTTCGGGAACTACCCTGGCAGACATCAACGAGCGCTCCTACGTGGCGCGTCTGAAAGCCATTGGTGTAAGCGTTCGCCCCGATCTTATGATCTGCCAGCTTTCCACCAACGATGCCGCTCCCTCCAAGGGGGTGGATCTGCGGGATACCGAGGCGGCGATCCGCTTTATTCTGGAGTATGCAGAGACGGTTTTTCGGTGCCCCGTGGTGTTTTTTACCGGAACCTTTTACGAGAATGAAAAATACGAGACGATGATCGATCTTTTGTATTCCCTGCAGGCGGAGTACCGTTTTTCGATTCTGGATCTGTTTCACGATGCGGAAATGCGGGCTGTCTCTGCGGAGGATTACGCACGCTACATGAAGGATCCCATTCACCCTACCTTGGATGGCTATCGGGAATGGTGGACGCCGCGGTTCATTTCTTTTTGTGAGGCGCTTGCGGAACCCTGAGCGAGAGGGACCGTTTGCAAACTATTTATTACTTTTCCGCAAAGGGACTTGACAAATGCGCTTGAATGTGTTATTATATAACCACTTTAGCACAGTAAAGCGTTAAAACGCAAGTAAGGAGACTGTTATGAAAAAGATTTTTGCAATGATTTTGGCTATGGTTCTGCTCTGCTCCACGCTGGTGGCGTGCAGCGGCAGCAGCTATTCGGATCTCGCCATCGTGGATCTGGGCTTTGAAAAGGAATATTTCGGCATCGCCTTCCGCGCGGGCTCCGATATGACCCGTAAGGTGGAGGATATCACCCTTCAGCTGATCGATGACGGAATCTTGGCAACCCTTTCCGAGACCTACGAGGTAGGTGCCGTCGGTAAGGGCGAATATACTCCCGCCGCCGATCCATGCACCGACAGTGGGGACTGGGCTTACATTCAGGGCAAGGGCAAGCTGGTGGTTGGTATCACCGATTACAAGCCCATGGATTACCGCGACGAAAACGGAAACTGGATCGGATTTGACGCCGACTATGCCCGCGCTGTTGCCGCAAAGCTGGGCGTTGAGGTTGAGTTCAAGGAAATTGAATGGGATTATAAGTTGGTCGCATTGGAAGCCAAGGATATCGACTGCATCTGGAACGGCATGACCATCACCGAAGCCATCGAGGCTGCCGCCGATTGCACCGCTCCCTATATGTACAATACGCAGGTTGCCGTCGTCAAGAAGGCAAATCTGGAAAAATATAAGACCATCGCCGACTTTGCGGGCGCCAAGCTTGCCGCAGAGGGTGGCTCCGCAGGGGAGAAGGTCATTAAGGACAACGCTCAGCTTGCCTCGGGTCTGAAGAGCGTGACCGGTCAGACCGACGCTCTCATGGAGGTCCTCTCCGGTGCCTCCGACGCCGCCATCGTAGACCTGACGCTTGCAAAGGCACTCATCGGCTGATTCTTTTCTGAAATCCAAGGAGCTCGGGGCGCCGCGCGCCCCGGGCTTTGAATTGTTAAGGAACGCATATGGATCAATTTCTGAACATTACTCTGGATCTTTTGGTTGGCTTCGGGGAAACGCTGAAGATCTTCTGCATCACCCTTGCTCTGTCCCTTCCCCTGGGGCTGGTCATTGCCTTCGGCTCCATGTCCAAATTCAAGCTCCTCTCCGCTCTGACCCGTGCCTTTGTCTGGGTCATCCGCGGAACCCCTCTGATGCTTCAGTTGATTACGGTGTATTACGGTCCGGGGCTTGTGTTTGGGCAGATGCTTCTGTCCGCATCTGCGGCGGTGTATATCACCTTCACCATCAACTATGCCTGCTATTTCTCCGAGATCTACCGCGGCGGTATTGAATCCATCGCCAAGGGGCAGTACGAGGCGGGGCAGGTCTTGGGCATGACCCGAAGCGAAACCTTCTTCAAGGTCATTCTGTTGCAGGTGGTCAAGCGCATTCTTGCGCCCATGTCCAACGAGATCATCACCTTGGTCAAGGATACCTCCCTTGCCCGCGTGGTAACCTATTACGAGCTGATCTATTTCGCCCAGCGCTACATCAAGAACGGAGGCCTCCTGTGGCCCCTGTTCTATACGGCGGTCTATTATCTGGTCTTTACGGCACTTCTGACGTTGCTGTTCCGTTGGCTGGAAAAGAAGCTGGATTATTTCAAGGCGTAAGGGGGTTCGTGTCATGAATATGTTGGAAGTCAAGGATCTCCGCAAGCGCTTCGGAGAGAACGAGGTTCTGAAGGGGATCGATCTGACGTTGAAAAAGGGCGAGGTCCTTGCCATCATCGGTGCCTCGGGTGGCGGAAAGACCACCCTTTTGCGGTGCTTGAATTTTTTGGAGAAGGCAAACAGCGGCGAGATCCTCGTGGGCGGAAAATCCGTATATCGCGCCGTGGAGGGGGAGAAGCCCGTGGTTACCGCCGAGGCGCAGTTGTCCTTCGGGCTGGTGTTTCAGCAGTTTAATCTGTTCCCCCAGTACAGCGTTCTGGAAAATCTCATGCTGGCGCCCAAGCTTCGCGCCAAGCGAAGGACCACCGAGGGAGAACGGGAAACCGTGGATGCCATCCGTGCCCGTGCCGAGGCTCTGCTTGCCACGGTGGGGCTTTCCGAGAAGGCAAATGCCTATCCCTGCCAGCTTTCGGGCGGTCAGCAGCAGAGAGTTGCCATTGCCCGTGCGCTGATGCTTTCCCCCGATATCTTATGCTTTGACGAGCCCACCTCGTCGCTGGATCCCGAGCTTACGGGAGAAGTCCTGCGGGTCATTCGTTCGCTGAAAAGCTCCGATCGCACCATGATCATCGTCACCCACGAAATGGAATTCGCCCGCAACGTGGCAGATCAGGTTATTTTCATCGCCGACGGCGTCATTGAGGAGCAGGGAACCCCCGAGCAGGTCTTCGGCAACCCCCAAAAGGAAAAAACCAAGGCGTTTTTGTCTGCGGGTGTGGAGGGCATTCGGTAATTTTAATTTTGTATAAGGATCCCGACGGACGGACACGGTGCTGTGTTCGTCCGTTTTTGTAACCTGAGGGGTCTCGGATCCGTCTTTTGTGGTGAAGAGGCTTTGCAGGGTGAGATTCTTTGTAAATCCGAAGAAAAATGTCACAGTTATGTCGTATTTGTGTGATATGATATTTTTATATCAGGCGCATGGCGCAAGCCAAGGCTGAAAGGAGCTTGTTATGGCGTTTCTTTCGTTGAAGGACGTTGGAAAAATTTACGTTTCCGATGGGAACGTTTCCGTTGGCATCCGAGGGGTCAATCTCTCGTTTGAGCTCGGGGAATTCGTTGCGGTAACGGGAAAATCCGGCTCGGGCAAATCCACCCTGCTCAACGTGATCAGCGGAATGGATTCCTATGAGGAGGGCGAGCTTTATATCGAAGGGCAGTCCACCTCCCATTATCTCCAGCCCGAATGGGAGGAGTATCGGGAAAAGTATATCTCCTTCATCTTCCAGGATTACAATATCATCGAAAGCTTTACCGTGCTTCAGAACGTGGAATTGGCTCTGTTGCACATCGCAGATAAAAAAGAGCGTCGCGCGCGGGCAAAGGAGCTGATCTGCCGCGTAGGGCTGGGCTCTCATATGCACCACAAGGGAAGCAAGCTTTCGGGCGGGCAGAAGCAACGCACGGTCATCGCCCGTGCCCTTGCCAAGGACAGCCCCATCATCCTTGC
>JAFPBP010000101.1 GCA_017424085.1 Clostridia bacterium | reverse complement strand
GTGGTCTCCACCTCCACCGTCCAGCCCTCGTTGGCGGGATCGGTGAGCACGGGATTTGCCCAGACGCCGTTATGAGCGATGTGAAGGTTGTCCTTCACGTAAAGATTCACGTGTCGGTAAATGCCTGCACCCTCGTACCACCAGCCCGAAAGGGTCTTTCCGTCCACGGAAACGGCAAGAGTGTTGATCCCGCCGTAATACAGACGATCGGTCACGTCCACCACGGTTTCGGTATAGGGCTCAAAGCAACGCCCCACCAACGAGCCGTTCAGATAGATCTTCGCCGCCTTGGAAATGCCGTCGAAGACCAACAGGGCGTGCTTACCCCGCAGGGATTCGTCCACGGTAAAGGTTTTGCGATACCAAGCGTCGGTCATCACCCGATATCCCTGCACCGAAATGGCGTCGGGAGAAAATTCAGCCTCCCGAATGTAATCGTGGGGAAGATTGACGGTCTGCCACGCAGAATCGTCGTAGGCTTTTTTGCGGGCGGGACCAAAGGCACCGCCTGCCTTCACCTGCGCGTAAATAACGTTATGAGAGTCCTCCTGAAACAGGTTTACCTCTCCTCCCGAGAATTTCCATTCCCGATCCATACTGAACTTTTTCCGTAAAAACCCCATAAGACGACCTCACTTTTTCAGTTGAAATGGTTATCCGAACAGCTTCGGGTCTCGGTAATCGTCCGAAGAAGGCGGTTCCTCGCTCTTTTCGTGAGACAAAAACCAGCGATACAGCTCCGGATTGGAATAAGTATCGGTCCATGCGTCGTGCCCGTTTTAGGGATAGACGGTCAGGCGGGCGTTGCCGCCCCGTTGGTTCACCGCATCCACCATTTTTTGGGATTCCTCGGGGAACACCACGGGATCCTTCCCGCCGTGGAACGCCCAAATGGGGATATTCACGATCCGCCGCGCGTTCCAATACATACCGCCGCCGCACACGGGGGCGATGGCGGCAAAATATTCGGGCATGCTCATGGCAAGCTGCCAGGTGGCGTATCCGCCCATGCTTCCGCCCGTGAGATAGATCCGCTTCCGATCCACGTAGGGCTGATCCGCAAGAAAGCGCACCAGCTCCTCCAGATGCTCCCACAGATCGTACCACGTATCGGTCGAGCAAAGAGGGATCACCGTCAAGAAGGGATACGACGGAAACACCCGCGGACCGACCACCACGGAATGCGTGGTCAGGCAGGGCTCAATGCTGTCGCCCCGCGATCCCGCACCGTTCAGATGGATCAGCAGGGGATGTTTCCGATCAAAGGAAAAGCCTTCGGGGTAATGAACCACGTAGCGAAGCCTTCCCAGCGCAAATTCCTTATATTCCATCGGTCAACGGATGTAATCGATGGGCTGATCCCCCGTCTTGCGGCGCTCCTCGGGAGAGATGGGCTCGTGAGGACAGGTCAAGGGCACGTTGCAGTTGGGAGCTGCCCAATAAACGCCGTTGGTGATCAGCTTCTGAATATACGGATTATGGAAGGTCGGGACGGTTTCGTGACCGGGCTGGATGTACAGGATCCGTCCCAAGCCGCGATTGAAGGTGCAGACCGAGCGGAAGACCTCGCCGCCCGAGAACCAACCGATCATCAGAAGCTCATGGGGAGCGGGAATATCGAAGCGTTCCCCGTAGGTCTCCTCGTTATCCAGCTCAAAATATTCGGGGATCCCCTTCATAACGGGATGGTTGGGCGCGATGTTCCAGAGGCGCTCGTGATCTCCCGATTCCCGCCAACGCAAATGGCTTTCGGTTCCCATCAGAGCACAGAAGACCTTGGAATGGTGGGCGGAATGGAGCCCGATGAAGCCCATGCCCTCCTGGACGCGACGCACGATCTTTGCAACCCACTCGTCGGGGACGGCTTTGTGCTTTACGTGCCCCCACCACAAAAGAACGTCGGTGTTCTTCAGCAGCTCGTCGGACAGACCGATGTTCTCCTCGGACAAGGTGGCGGTGGTGATCTCAAGATCATCGTTGACCTTTAAGAAATCACGGATGCAACCATGGATCCCTTCGGGATAAATGGCACGGACGTTATCTCTGGTTCTTTCATGATGGAATTCGTTCCAAATGAGTACGCGGATCATAATTAATTCTCCTTATAATTTTAATTTTCTTCAAACCACTTAGCGATGCCCTCTGCCAGCGGAAGGGAGATCCCCTTCACCGCCGTCAGATCCTCGGGCGTCGCCTTGCGGATCTTATCAATGGATTTGAAATGCAGAAACAGCGCCTTCGCCTTTGCCCTTCCCACGCCGGGGATGGCTTCCAGCTGAGACTGCTGCATTGCCTTCTGCCGCAGATTTTTGTGATAGGATATGGCGACTCGGTGAACCTCCTCCTGCAGCCGTCCGCAGAAGGAGAAAACCTCGGGCACGGGAGCAAGGGGCTTTTCGGTTCCGTCGGGGAACACCAGAGATTTGGTGCGGTGGCGGGAGTCCTTTTTCAGCCCCAGCACGGGCAGGGACACGCCCTCCTCCCGCAAGACCTGCTCCACGGCGTGGATCTGCGCCAACGCACCGTCGCACAGGATCAGATCGGGCAGAGGCGTAAACCCCGCGTCGCCCTCCTTATAGCGGGCGATGCGGCGCTGAACCGCCTCCTTCATATAATCGGTATCGCCCCGCCCCAAAACCTGACGGATGCGATATTTTTTGTAGCGCTTTCGGTCGGGAATGCCCTCGGACACGGAAATGCTTCCGCAAACCACGTCCGATCCCGCCGTCTGGCTCACGTCGTAGACCTCGATCAGGTCCACCTTGCGCACTCCCGAGAATTCCGCAAAGGCGTTCAGCTGGCGCTGGATGCGGGCGGTCTTCCCCTCATACTGAAGCATCCGCTCCCCTGCGTTGCGATCGGCAAGGGTGCGAAGGCGCACGTCCTGCTCGTACACCGGAACGGTGATCTTCCCCTTCAGCCATTGGTTGAGAAGGGGCGTCCATTCGTATTCTTGGGGCAGATAGATCTTCCCCGGAGGCAGGGTATCCTCGGTATAGAACCGCTCCAGATACTGCCGCAGAAGGTCGGGGGTAAAGGGCTCGTCGAACAGGTCGCTTCGCTCTCCCACCACGTAGCCGTTGCGCAGACGGAGCAGGAAAATACTGCATTTGTCTCCCCCGTCCCGATAGCCGAAATAGTCGGCGTGACGGTTCTGAGAAAGCACGGGGCGCTGTTTTTTGGAGATCATACCCAGCGCCTTGCGACGATCCCGCAGAAGCGCCGCCTCTTCAAAATCCAGCCGCTCTGCCGCCGCCTCCATCTCGCGGGTCAGCTCCTCCTCGATGGCGTCGGTCTTCCCCTCCAGCACGGCACAGATGGATTCATAGGCGTGCCGCATCTCCTCGGGGTCCGCCTTTCCCGCACAAAAGCCGTTGCACCGCCCCATGTCGTATTCCAGACAGGGCTTGGAGCGGGGCTTATAATTGCAGGAGGGCAGGCGATAGGCGGAGTTGAGAAGCCCGATGATGAGAGACACGTTCTGCAGATAGGCGTAGGGTCCGAAGCACCGCGCCCCCGACGGGCGGGTATACTCGGACTTCACCCGCGGACAGCCGTCCACGGTGGAAACGCAGATAAAGGGATAGCCGTGCCCGTCCTTGAGCTTGATGTTATAGAACGGGTTATGCAGCTTGATCAGACTGCACTCGGTGATCAGCGCATCCAGCTCGTTGGCGCACAGGATCACGGAAAAATGATCCACGTGCTCGATCATCCGCTCCACCTTCGGCTCGTGGGGAATATTGCGGAAATAGGACGATACGCGGTTATTCAGCTTGATGGCTTTTCCCACGTATATGACATCGCCCGAGGCGTCATACATCGTATACACCCCGGGAGATTCCGGCAATTCAGTTGCTTTTTTCAGTAGCTCCGCGTGGGTCATTATTCCGAGACAAAGTTGCTCTGGATCAGCGCGACCAGACCTTCGATGGCTTCCTGCTCATCGGGACCGTTGGCAATCAGCTGGATCTCGGTGTCCTTGGTGATGCCCAGAGACAGAATGCCCAGCAGAGACTTGGCGTTTACGCGACGGTCATCCTTCTCCACGGAGATGGAGGATTTGAATTCGTTTGCTTTCTGGGTAAAGTAAGTTGCGGGACGGGCGTGCAGACCCACGGGATTGGTAACCTTAACAGTTGCGTTCAACATTTTCGTTTCTCCTGTACTTCAACGGTATTTTTTTAGAGATCGATGTTCCGTAGACTCGATGCAAATAATTTCATAACTATATTATACAACGAATTTTGAAAAATGTCAACCCACAAAAAACACAAAAATTTGAACTTCATTCGTATATTTCCCATATTCTTGTCTAAAATCGGGGAAAGTGCCCTCCAAAGTTCGATTTTCCCATTCCTTTTTCTCCTTTCGATGTCAATATCTGAATCGGATATTCCCGCCGAGGCGAGGAAAAATGAACGGGGAAAGGAGATGAAACGTTTTATGCGAAAGAACGGCACGTTCTATTATATGCGAAAATTTCTTTTTTTTGCAGCCATGGCGGCGGCAATCCTTCTGCCCTCGACGGGACCCGCACAGCCTGCCGCAGCTGCGGCGACCGAGATCGAATGGAGCATTCCCGACCGACCCGCCCTGCCGAGTCTTCCCGCAACGAAGGCACAGACCACCGTTTTGGAGGTCTATCCGGGCGGCGACGCGGTGGCGGTGCGGCTGGTCTGCGACGGCGCCATCGTTCTGGGCTTTTCCGACGATGGAAGAGACAATCCCGCCCGCAAGGCAGGGCTGAAGGAGGGCGATCGGATCGTGGGACTGGGGAATCACGAGATCGACTCTGCGGACACGCTGGCGGCGGCGTTAAATCTGAACGGAGGCGCCTCGGTAAAATTGAAATACGTCCGAGGGAAGAAGCCCTGTGAAACCACCGTCACCCCCCGCAAGGGCGACGACGGGAATTGGCAGCTGGGGATCCTGGTCAAGGATACCACGGCGGGGATCGGTACTCTGACCTATATCCTGCCCGAAAGCGGCGCCTACGGATGCCTGGGGCACGGCATCGGAGATCCCGACACCAACCAGCTCTTCTGTCTGCGGCAGGGCGATCTGTATCCCGCCCGCATCACCTCGGTGCGAAAGGGCGAAAGCGGCACGCCGGGGGAGCTTCAGGGCATGTTCGGAGCCCCCTGCATCGGAAACGCGGAGGGGAACACCGAAACGGGCTTATACGGAAGGCTGGACCCCAGCGCCTTATCCGCCCGAAGCACCGTCCCGCTGGGGGATAAATCCGAAATTCGTGAGGGAGACGCGGTCATCCGCTGCACGTTGGACGACGGGGGCATACGGGAATATACCATTGAAATCGTCCGCATCTACCGCACCTTCGGAGGCACCACCAAAAACATGCTCATCCGCGTCACCGACCCCGCACTTCTGGAGAAGACGGGCGGCATCGTGCAGGGCATGTCGGGCTCGCCCATCCTGCAGAACGGAAAGCTGGTGGGCGCCGTCACCCACGTTCTGATCAACGATCCCACCTCGGGCTACGGCATTTTCATTGAAAACATGCTGAACGCAGACCGAACGCTTGCGGAACGGGCGTCGTAACGAGAAACGCGAAAGGCAATATCATTCCGCATGGCTGATATTGCCTTTTCCTTCTTTTTTGCGGTATGCGGACGGAGACATCCCCCGATTCGCCTTAAACACGTTGGAGAAATAAGCCGAATCCCCAAATCCCACCGAAAGCGCGATTTCCGTTACGGTAAGATTGGAATATTTCAAAAGCGCTTCCGCATCCTCCAGCCTCAACCGGACCAGATACTCGCGAAAGCCCAACCCCACACGTTGCTTGAAGCGGTGACTCACGTAGGAACGGCTGAATCCGAACCGCCTGCACACGTCCTCCAGCGTGAGCTTGTGTGCATGATTTCGTTTGATATACCGCAGAACCTCTTCGATGGGATCGTTCTGCGCAACCGCATTCTCTTCCGCCTTTCGATACGCCAGCTCAAGCATGCTGCACAACGGAAAAATCAGCGTATCCACCCATTCCTTTTCCGGAACGTCACGCTTGAGGGAGCCGTACGCCGCCGCAAGCGTATTTTGCGGGATCCCGTATTTTTCGGAAACGCGAGAAATATATGATTCCGCACCGTCGCACCCATATCCGCTCACCGAAATAAATCCCAGATATTTCTTTCCGTGCAGGATCGGATAAACGAATTCCCTCACGCCCGTATAACAGCACCCGCAAAAGGATCCGCTCTTACACCGCTCGTGGACTCTGCCCTGCTTTTCAATGCAATGCTGCCACATTCCGTCGATGCTCTTGACAAAAATGCAATAAGGGGCGTCGTGTATGTTGAAGGTTATCAGCTCGCTTGAGGTCACGATCGACTCGTCGCCGTAAGGATGCAGCGTGACGAAAAGTCCGCATTCGCGCTTCAGGAACAGAATATAGTTTTTGATGCCGTCCACGTTATACATAGGCTCTCCTGCACGAAATTATATGTTTCGTGCCCATAAATGAAAGAATATTAATTGCTTTTGTGCTATTATTATACCACAAACGAAGGAGATTTGCAAGATGAAATATGAAATTCAAGCACAATATAAGGGAGATTACGACGTAATCGTCGTCGGATCGGGGCCCGCAGGCGTTGCCGCGGCAATCAGCGCGGCAAGAAACGGCGCAAAAACGCTCCTGATCGAGAGCCTCGGACGGGTCGGCGGCATTTCCACGTCGGGGATGATGAGCCACTTTACGGGAAGATGCGGAAGCAAGCTCTATCTTGAAATCCTGGATCGTGCCAAATCGAAAAACCGTTTTTATCCGGATCGCAAGAAAAAGTATATTGATCCCGAGCTGTTGACCCTTACGTATCTTGAGCTGCTGGAAGAGGCGGGCGCAGAGCTCCTGCTTTACACCACGTTCTGCGACGTGGTTATGGAAAAGAACACGGTAACGGGGATCCTGTGCCACAATAAGAGCGGCTTTTGCCGCTATAACGCAAAGGTGGTCGTTGACGCAAGCGGAGACGGAGACGTCGCCTGCAAGAGCGGCGCGGAATTTTTCAAGGGGCGCGAAGCCGACGGCAAAATGCAGCCGGCAACGCTGATGTTCAAGCTCGGCGGCGTTGACACCGAAAGAGCCGTTTTCCCGGGCTCCTTTGAAACGCTCGTGCAGACCGACAAGGGAGAATTGCAGGCGTTGGCAAGGGAAAAGCTCCCCCACCCCGCAGGACACGTTTTGCTTTACCGCTCCACCCTTCCGGGGATCGTTACCTGCAACATGACAAACGTAACCGAAATTGACGGCACGTCCGCAGAGGATCTCACAAGGGCGGAGATTATCTGCAGAAAGCAGATCCCGAGCATCGTTGACTTTTTGCGGGAGTATGCACCGGGATACGAGAATTGCTTCGTGATCGGCTCCGCATCCCTGATCGGGATCCGCGAGACGAGGCATTTCAAGGGCGTAAAGACCATCACCGAGCAGGAAATTGCCGCGGCGGTGCAGCATGAGGATGCGGTCGTATTTGATGCACACTTCAATTTTGACGTACATAACATAAACGGCGCAGGGCTCGACGAGACGGGATGCCAAGAGCAGTTCAAACAGAAAAACGGCTACACCATCCCGTACGGCTGTATGGTACCCGAAGCGATAGACGGGCTTCTGCTTTCCGGCAGAAACATTTCGGGCACGCACATGGCACACTCCAACTTCAGAGCAATGCCCATCTGCCTCGGCATCGGAGAGGCGTGCGGTGCCGCGGCGGCGCTTTCGGCAAGGCTCGGAAAAGCCCTCCGCGATCTATCCGCAGAGGAAATAAGACAACGGATCGGAGGATAAAAATGGTTAATATATCGTTTACGGGCGATCTCATGTGCAGTCCGCGCATGACCGAGCGTTCAAAGGAGGACTACTCCTCCTCTTTTCGCAAGGCAATCAAGCTGAAGCACTGCGACTATCTGGTCGGCAATCTCGAAACGCCCATTGCGGGGGAAGCGCTGGAATACACCCACGAGCGCTATTGCTTCAATACCCCGAGCAGCTTTCTTACCGCTCTTAAGGACTGCGGCTTTCAGCTGCTCACCCTTGCCAACAACCATTGCATGGACCGAGGGGAGGAGGGGATCCTCAGAACCCTGGAAAACTGCAAAAGCGGCGGCTTTGAAACGATCGGCGTTTACTCCGATCGGGAGAGCCGAGACGCCCTCTTCGTGAAAGAAATAAACGGGATCAAAATAGCCTTTATCAACTACACCTACGGCACCAATGCATTCGCCCATCATAGATTTTTAGAGCATCCGTACATGGTCAATCTCACACAACCCGAGGAAACCCTCCCGGGCTCGATCCATCTGCTGAACCGCTATGACAAAATTGCCGAAGACGTAGAACGGATCTATCTCGGACAAACGGAGGAATTCTCTGCGGTCAAGCCCTATCTGGAGCAGCTCAGACGGGATATTGAACGCGCCAAGGCGGCTGCGGATTACGTGATCATGATCCTGCACAGCGGAAGTCAATACGTGGAAGAGGTTGACCCCTACAGCAGATTTCTTGCAGAGAAAATAAAGGAATACGGCGCGGACATCATCGTCGGGCATCATCAGCACATCATCCAAGCCTGTGACAGCAAGGATGACTTCCTGAAGGTATTTTGCCTTGGGAACTTCATGTGCGATCGGTATATCCAAGGCGAGGATTATTATTTCGATGCGCCGCAGTTCAACGCCGTGCTTCACCTTTCCCTGGAAAAGAGAGCGGACGGCGGCATCGATGCAAAAAAGAGCTTCAGCATATATACCACGGCAAAAAACGAGCTCGGACTCCCCTCGGCAATAGACAGCTATGACGTATATAAAAAAACGAATGCCACCTTTCTCAAGGAACAGATCCTGCGTTACGCAAACCTCTTTGCGGGAGATCGGAAATATGAGAAGGTGCAGGAAAGGTATGAATTGTAAATGAAGATACATAACTGCTTTACCGGCGGGAATATCCGCGTGATCAAAACGACCGACGACGAGGTCTTTCTTGAAAACGAGCTGCGCGATACGGAGGGAGACTGGTTTTACTGGGCATTCTGCGTTGAAGGAGCGGAAAACAAAAAAATAACCTTCCATTTTCAAAAGAACAGGCTTGGCTATTGGGGACCTGCCGTAAGCTACGATCTGAAGGAATGGCATTGGCTTGACAACTGTGACGGAGATTCCTTTACGTACCGATTCGGGGAAACGGAAAATCGCGTCTATTTCGCCCACAATATGCTTTATCACCCTCAGCGCTTTTCTGAATTTGCGACCGAATACGGGCTGTCGATCGACGAGCTTTGCAAAAGCCGAAGGGGTCGAAGCGTTCCCTGTCTTCACCTCGGAGACGGAGAAACGAGCATCATCCTCACAGCGCGCCATCATGCTTGCGAATCCACGGGCAGCTACGTTCTGGAGGGAGTTCTTCGGGAATGGATCGCATCTCCCCTCCCGAATACGCGGATCCTTTGCGTTCCCTTCGCAGACTACGACGGAGTCGTTGACGGAGATCAGGGGAAAAACCGCGCTCCGCACGACCACAACCGAGACTATACGGCTGCGCCGATCTATCCCGAGGTGGCGGAGATCCTGAAGCACGCCGAACAATACGGCTGCCATCTCGGATTCGATTTTCACTCTCCCTGGCACAAGGGAAGAGAAAACGATACGATTTTTATCGTGCGAAACAGCATTGCAAAGCAGAGCAGATTCGATCGCTTTGCCGAGGGGTTACAGCGGGAGCTTTCCGCCGCCGCCATTGCCTACACAAAGGAAAACGATCACATGCCGATGACGGGCTGGAATCAACCGTCCCCGACCTTCAGCTACACGATGAGTCTGCGCGAGGAATGCAACCTCGCCTTTACCCTTGAAACTGCGTATTTCGGCACGAAGGAAAACAAAATCTCGACCGATATGCTGATTCGTCAGGGACGAGGCTTTGCAAAAGCGCTCCGAAATTATATCGAATCCACAGAATCTTTCTGATCCCTGCGGGAGCGGCGCTTCCTCGAACAGCACCCCCTCACGACGATTCGCAAAATCAAATCACCATCCAAAAAGCGAGGCAGTCTCAATGAGACTGCCTCGCAGCATATTGTCACAAAACCTGATTCTCCCGAATCCAGGCAAGCAATTCCTCATACCCCATCTCCCCCGCCGCAACGGCAAGACCGACGCGGGCAACCTCGGCGTTGGAGGGACGAAGCTTGATTCCGTTGGTTTCAAGAAACGTGAGCAGAACGTACATTCCGATTCGTTTGTTTCCATCCACGAAGGCATGATTGGAGATCAACGAAAACCCAAGGCGCGCGCCCTTTTCCTGCTTGGAGGGATACAGGTCCGCACCGTCAAAGGTTGCAAATGCAGATTCCAGAGCGCTGTTCAGAAGAGAAACGTCGCGAACGCTGGGATCTCCGCCCGTTTCTTCTGTAATAAGCTTGTGCAGAAGAAGCACCTTTTCCTGACTGAATTTGATCATTTTGCCAACTCCTCAAAGGCGGGACGGTACAATTTGAGGATACGTGCCGCCACGAAGTCGATCTTTTCATCGTCGGTCATTTCGACCGTAGTGTCATTCTCAAGATCCACCACTTTATATTTGGGCTTGTTGTTCTTAAAAATATAAAGCTCCCCGTGCTTTTCGGTCATCCTTGCAACGCGGGAAAAATTTTGATTCGCCTCGGAAATCGAGACGATTTTGTTGGGGTCAATCATCATCACGGATCCCTCCTTTGAAATTACACTAATATTATACACAAATTTTAGGATATTGTCAACCTAAAATATGGAATTTCATAAAATTTTCATTCGTCTGTGCCTGCCGCCGAACGGGCATCGTAAAAAGCGAGGCAGTCTCAATGAGACTGCCTCGCTTTCAATTACAGCTCCGACGTTTCAAAAAACAACTCGAAGGGGCCCCAGCGGCGCCCGTCGGCGGAGGGTACGGTTTTTTCGTACAGAATACAAAGCGTCCCGTTCCGCAAGGCGATATCCGAATAGCCGCCCAAATCGGAGACCGTCCGTGCGCGGAAGGTTCGGAATTCATCCTCGGAGCATTTGACGGTCAGACAGACCCGCCCCGTCTCGGAATCGCAGTTGGAATGATAGACCGTTTTCCCGTCGTGGGTCATGCTTCCCATGCAAACGGGGTCGGGCAAGGTTTCGGCGAAGCGAAGGTCACGCCATGCGGAGATGCCGTCGGCGCTGATCGCCAAGCCCCGCCGCTTCTCCGCCCCCTCGTGGCGAATGGAAATCAGAACCTCGTCGGCGCCCGTCACCGCCAGCGCACATTCGCTGGGATTGCAAAGGCGCTCGGGGAAGATCGATTCGCCCACCTGCCAGGATTCGCCTCTGTCCTCGGAATAGAGGGTGGCGATCCGCGAGGGGCGGTGCGCCTTGGGGTCCTCCCGATTGCAGGCAAACCAAATCGGAACCAGCAAGCGTCCCTTATGGACGATGCCGTGCCCCGGTCCCACGGCAACCACGGAGAAAAAGAAATCCACACTCGTTTCAAAGCAGACCCGTCGGGCATGGCAGAAGGTGACGCCGTCGTCGTCGCTGACCGCGTAATACAATTCCCGATAATTTTTGCAGTACAAAAAATGAACCCGATCCCCGTCTGCGATCATGACGGGATTGTTGAGGGTATTCTCCTCCCCCATCACCCAAAGAACCGTTTCCCAGGTCTCTCCCCCGTCGGTGCTGCGGGCGACCTTCAGATCGATGGAAGCCCAATCGCTCTGTCCCTTGCGGCATTCGCAATACCGCAAAAGAGTCCCCTCGGACGTTACCACCATTCCGGGGATCCGAAAATCGGTGTATTCCCCCCGTGCTGATTCCACAAGCATAGCGTATCCCTCTCTCTTATTTCGTGATGTACGGAATGATCTCGCGGGCGATCAGATCCTTCTCCTCGGGGCTGACCCGACCGAAGGGAGGCAGGCAATCTCCGAAATCGAAGCCCAGCTGATTCATCACCTCTTTTTCCGCCTGCATCACGCCGATCCTGCACAACACGGCAATGATGCGGTTTGCCTCCTGCTGAACCCTCCGAGCCTCGTCGATCCTCCCCGCTCCAAACAAGGAACGGATGCGGACGAACTTATCCGCCATAAAGTTATAGGTGCTTCCGATGCCCCCGTCGGCGCCCATGGCAAGCCCCGACAGAAGCATTTCGTCGTAGCCGTTGAAAACCAGCTTTTCGGGGAAGGCAGTCTTGCATTGCTCCAGCGTGAAGAAATCGTTGGAGGTATATTTGATGCCCGCAAAGCGGTCGTCGGACAAAAAGGCGCCAAGCTCCGCCACGCCCATAGCGACCCCCGAGAAGGCGGGGATGTGATAGACCAGCATGGGCAGTGACGCCGCCTCCGCCAGCCGCACGTAGTACTCCCGAATTTCCGCAGAGGTAAATTTATAGTAATAGGGAGCCACCGACGAAACCAGATGATACCCCAGCTCCTTGGCATACCGAGCCAACGCCGTGGCGTCCCGCTCGTTGACCGAGCCCACGTGGGCGATGAGATTGGCGTTCCCCGCGCAATCCTTCACGATCCGCATGATCTGCTTCCGCTCCTCGCAGGAAAGCATCAGCGCCTCGGCAGTGCTTCCGCAAACGTAAAAGCCGTCCGCACCCAGCCGCAGGTTATGAAGCACCAGATGCTCCAGCTCCTTCTCATTGATCTTCCCTTCTGCGGTGAAGGGGGTCAGCAGCGCCGTATAAATACCTTTCATATCTCTCATGGCAAAAACCCTTTCTCGGTTCATTTTCTTCATTATACATCAAATAATCCGTCGAAGCAACCTCTTTTTTGCTTTCTTTTTTATCCCTATTGCTTTTTTTGCAAAAGTATGCTATAATAAGGCGGGAGGTGACGGAAGCATGGAGCATTTGCTCTACCGACAACGGGGCAAGGACGGATATTATCGCATCTGGCATAAGCCCGAAACCAACATTCTCATGCTGGTCCACGAGGGAAGCGGCAGCATCGTCACCCGAGATCGCAGTTATCCCATGGGGCGGGGAACGCTCTGCTTCATCGGTGCGGAGAAATATCATTACACCTTTCCCGACCGTACGGAGAACTACGTGCGAAGCAAGCTGATGATCTCCGACGAGGATCTTTCGGGAGTACTCCGCCTTCTGCGAAAATCGCCCCGTCTGCAGAGCCTGCTCCATCCACGGCAGATGCGGGAGGTTCGCCTGGACGAAGAAGACCTGCGCCACGCCGAAGAGATCCTCCGACGGCTGGATCGGCAACCCCGGGGGGAATTCCTGCAGGCAGAGATCGCCTCAGCGGTGCTTCAGCTGACGGTCCTTTTGGCAAAAAACGGCACGGAAATGGCGCCGCCCCTCGCGGGAAGCGTCGGCGCCGCCGTGGAATACATCAACGCGCATCTCACCGAGCCTTTGACGGTGGACGACGTCTGTGCCGCCGCCTATCTGAGCAAATACCATTTCTGCCGCCTGTTCAAGGAAAGGATCGGGGTGACGGTCATGGAATACGTACAAAAAACCCGCATCGTCATGGCGAGGGAGTTGCTGTCCGAGGGGAAGCAGTCGGTCACCGCCGTCAGCGAAGCGTGCGGCTTCAGCAGCGCCTCCTATTTCTCCCGTGCCTTCAAGGCTGAAACGGGAATGACGCCCCTGCAATACAGGCGCCGAGCGAACGACAAAGAATGCTTCCGAAAAAACGATCCGAAAGCAATCGGAAAACATCCCAAGGGAGGTATTACCAATGAAAACGATTGATCTGAACGGGACCTGGAGCCTATGGGGGAAGCCGCAAGGCTCGTCCGAAGACCCGATCACCCTTTCGGGAAGCGTTCCCGGATGCGTGCTTCTGGATCTTTCCGCGCAGGGGATCCTGCCCGAAGACCTGTATTTCGGAGAAAATCTGCGTCAGGCAGAAAAATACGAGGAATTCGAATGGTGGTACGAGCGAACCTTTCTTGCCCCCGAAGAGCGGGAGCGCGTATTTCTCGTGTTTGAAGGCGTCGATTGCATTGCTGAGTATCGCCTGAACGGGGAAATCATCGGAAGAAGCGACAACATGTTCATCTCCCACGAATTTGAGATCGGGGATCGCTTGCGGGAAGGAAAAAACACGCTGACCGTGCACCTTTTTTCCGCAACACGGGCGGCGGCTCAGGCAGATCACACCGTCGCGCAGATGCACTCCTGGGGAGATGCGGGCGAAACGCAGATCCGCAGGGCACCTCATTCCTTCGGATGGGACATCATGCCCCGCGCCGTAACCACGGGCCTCTGGCGCGGCGTGCGGCTGGAGGTTCGGGATGAGATCACCTTCTCCCAGCTGTTCTTCGAATACGACGGCAGATCCGCCTGGGTCTGCTACGAGCTGAACGGGGATCCCGATGCCCTGCGGGATACCGAGCTGTCCTTTTGCGGCTCCTGCGGCGAGGACAGCACCTTCACACGAAACACAGGCGCAAACGGAAGGGCAGCGGGACGGGTACGGCTTCCCATTCAAAACCCGAAGCTTTGGTGGCCCTACGGCTACGGAGACCCAAACATTTACGACGTAACCGCCACGATCCTGTATCGCGGAACGCCCGTTCACAGCGCCGTATCCTCCTTCGGGCTTCGCACGGTTACCCTGGAGCGGACCGATCTGACCGACGGATTCAACGGTGCCTTCCGATTCTTGATCAACGGCGTGGAGATCCTGTGCAAGGGCTCCAACTGGGTTCCGTTGGACGCCTTCCACTGTCGGGATGCGGAGCGCTACGAGCAGGCACTGGCTCTGGTCAAGGACGTGGGATGCAATATTCTGCGCTGTTGGGGCGGAAACGTCTACGAGGATCACGCCTTCTTTGATTTCTGCGACCGAAACGGAGTTATGGTATGGCAGGATTTTGCCATGGCGTGCCGCATCTATCCCCAAACCGAGGATTTCCAAGGCCGCTTGCGGAGGGAGGCTACGGCGGTCGTTCGCAAGCTGAGAAACCATGCGTCGATCATTCTCTGGTCGGGGGATAACGAGGTCGATCAGGTCTATCACTCCTTCACCGATCCCGCGCAAAACCTGCTGACCCGACAGATTCTCCCTCAGGTGGTTGCGGAAAACGATGCAAGGCGCCCCTATCTTCCCAGCTCCCCCTATATTTCCTCCGAGGCACATCTGGCAAAAAACAAAGCCCTCGCCCTGTCGGAGGATCATCTGTGGGGTCCGCGGGATTATTACAAGAGTGACTTTTACAAGCAAAACAAAGCGCATTTCGTCAGCGAGACGGGATACCACGGCTGTCCCTCTCCCGAATCGATCCGAAAATTCATCTCCCCCGAGCGGTGCTGGCCCTATCGGAACAATTCCGAATGGATCTTCCATTCCAGCGATCAGAACGGGGACGACGGGAGAGTGATGCTGATGGAGAAGCAGGTCCGCCAACTGTTCGGGACCGTACCCGAGGACCCCGAGACCTACGCGCTGGCATCCCAGATCTCCCAGGCGGAGGCAAAGAAATATTTCATCGAGCGAATCCGCGTAGGGCGCCCGTACAAAACGGGGATCATCTGGTGGAATCTGCTGGACGGATGGCCGCAGATGTCCGACGCCGTAGTGGACTACTATTTTACGAAAAAGCTGGCGTATTCCTACATCAAGCGGGCGCAGGCACCCTTCTCCGTGGTGGCAGACGAGCCCTCCCATTGGGGGATCCGTCTCTTCGCCTGCAACGATACGCTCACCGATCGGCAGGGAACGCTCACCGTCAAGGACGCCCACACGGAGCAGATCCTTTATGAGGGTGCCTTCGTTGCACCGAAAAACGCATCCACCCCCATCGCATCTCTTCCCCTCTTCTATTCCGAGCATAAGATCCTGATTCTTGCGTGGAAGACCCGCGAGGAGACGGGCTGGAACCACTATTTGTGCGGATTTCCACCCCTTTCGCTGGAATGGTATCAGAGCTTTTTGGAAAAATACAACTCATGACGACCCATACCTTCCGGAGGGCTTCCGAAAGGAGAGGGTCCCCTTCTTGACAAACGGGGAAATCCACGTTATAGCAAAAAAGTGCAAGAGGCGAACGAAAATTTCCCATTGACAAGCGCATAAATCCATGTTATAATAAAAAAAACTCCGAAGGAGGGTTTATCATGAAACGACGCGCGTTCTCTCTGCTTTTCGCGCTTCTGATGCTGTTCACCGCGGGATGCACTCCCACCGAGGACAACACCGATCCCACCCCCACGTCGGGGACCCAAACCGACGTGCAGAACACCGATTCGGTCTCGGACACCGAAACCGACGAAAAGGAGGAATATCCCTTGAATAAGGTAAAGGATCTGGTCATTGCCTGCGACCAACGGAACACCCGCCTGGTCATTTACGATCTGAGCGATATGAATGAGGGCGATCCTCTGGACGACGTGGAGGAATGGTCCGTGGACCTGAAGGGTCACGGAGGAGCCACCAACCTGTCGGGGGTCAAGTATCGGGAGGATACCGTCTTCGGAGACGTGATCATCGCCGTTGCCTCGGGAGGCTTCGCGGGGATCATCAAGTACCCCTCCAAGGAAGTGATCTGGGAAACGAAATCCTGCGGCTCCAATCCCCATTCCATTGAGATCCTGCCCAACGGAAACCTGGTCTGCGCCTCCTCCAACGGAAACACCCTCCGCATCTATCATACCTCGGCACTGCTGAAGGGAGACAAAGCCACCGCCGACACCTACCTGCAATACAATCTGTACGGTGCCCACGGGGTTCTGTGGGATCCCACCGAAGAGGTTCTGTGGGCGCTGGGAGACAAGGAGCTTCGGGCGTACGGCTTGGTGGGCGAGGCTTCGGAGCAGAAGCTGACCGTGCTGGGAGGCATGGGCTTGCCCCTTCCCGCAACCCATCCCGGCGGACACGATCTTTCGGCAGACTTCTCGGATAAAAATTATCTGTACGTAACCACCAACAAGGGCGTGCTTCGGTTCAACAAGGAGGAAAACACCTTCGCCACCGACTATCCCTTCGCCTCCGTGATCAGCACCGTCTGCACGGGCTTCGGAAACAACCTCAACGGAAACTTTGCCATCAGCTCCCGCAACGGCGGTAAGGGCACCCCCTGGGAAAACGCCTCCTACGCCTCCTGGTGCACCGATACCATTCAATTCGCCCGCCGCACGGGAGAAGCAACCATGGTCAAGGAGACCTACAAGGCAGCCGATTCCGCCTTCTACAAGGTCCGCATCTTCTACGGACAATATCAATAAACAAAGCGAACCCCCTCCGCAACGGCGCGGAGGGGGATTTTTTTCAAAAAGGAAGAGCGGCGAAGATCTCTTCGCCGCCGTTGTTCGATTCAAGGTGTGCGAGGCTCGGATCATTCGTCCCGATTTGCGTCCTCCAGCATCCAGCGCTTGACGCCCGCAGGAGTCAGCGCCAGGGTCAGCCCGTCAAAGGCAAGGATCCGATCCCCCTGTCGGGAGATCCGCTTCCCGTGCAGGTTGGTCACCTCCACGAAATCCTGCTCGGTCAGATCGCTGAGGATCCCCTCCGCATCGGCAGAATCGAAGCCCGCCTCCTCCAGCGCCTGTACAAGATCGGGCAGGGTCTCCACCCCTTCCGCCAAAAGATCTACGATTTTTTCTTCCGCAGTCATGATATCTATCCTCCCGTACGGTATTCGTACTTATCTGTTCCAATCGTTTACGGCGTTCACCCGCCGCTCCAGCTCCTCCACCAGAATGGAGGAATCGTACGCCGCGTTCCGCCACTCTCCCGAGGTGTCGAAGAGCTTAAAGGTTGCGAACGTAAGGCAGGCAATGAACATCAAAGCGTAAAGGGGCGAAAGCCCTCCGAAAAGGGAGAACCACAGCGCCAGCGCCACCATCACCCCGTCAACCCCCAGCGCGATCCACTTGGTCACGTTGTTCAGCCCGTCGAAGGAGGTATGCCAGACCACACAGGTCTTTCCCTCCCGTTCCACAACGCGGGCTGTCAGGGAGGTGGAGGCTTGGTTCTCCACGTGCCGCGAGGAGGGCGATCCGATGGAGATCCGCCCCTTCTTGGTGCAAAGAAATTCAATGGTCTTATCCCCGCTCAG
Organism: Clostridia bacterium; assembly: GCA_017424085.1. Classification (GTDB taxonomy): domain Bacteria; phylum Bacillota; class Clostridia; order Oscillospirales; family UBA644; genus RGIG995. The sequence goes on along the minus strand of JAFPBP010000101.1, from coordinate 8,166 downwards.
AGCCTCACGGCATTCCCCCTGCAGCATGCGAAACCGCGCGATAGCTTCCGCCTTGGAGGTCTTCAGCTCAAAGGATCCCTCTTTGATTTTTCCCATATCCGTTCCTCCGATCCAACTCTGCTCCGTCGCGGAGTTGCTTCAAAATACAAACGGGCACCGCATGCTTTTTCGCAAATATTATAGCATGGGAACCGAAAAAAGTCAAGAGTTTTTTCTAAATGAAAACTTTTTTCGACGGTTTTTCCGAAAGTATTGACTTTTGCAAAACATTATGGTAGTATGCGGTAAACCCGTAAAATCTGCGGGTCAAACGGAATAGAAAAGCATGAATGGGAATGCGAAAAGTGAGGTTGATAGTATGGACAGCGAAAAGTTTATACTGAAAAACAAGTCACTCCCCGACGAGGCGATCCCCGTCATCGAATCCATGCAACGGGACGGAGAAAAGGTTCTCTTCGTCATCGTTGGCGACCTGACCCTGAAGGGACGCTACGCCCCCACGGCTCTGATCTTCACCGATCAGGCGGCGGTCCGATGCGATTCGGGCGAGGTGTCGCGCTATCTCTACAAGGACATGACCGAGGTGGAATCCAAGCGGATGTACGGCAACGCCACCCTCTCCGCGGTAATGCCCAACGGGAAGAGAGAGATCTTCTTCCGCTACACCTATGCCGTTGCCGCTCTGTGTGACGCCGCCGCGCTGTTCATCAATCATCTGAACAACGGCGCCGATCTGATGGAGGAAAACGCCATCATGACCGTCACCTTCGAGCGTGCCCTGAGCGTTTGTCCCAAGTGCGGACGGACCCTGCTGCATCCCGGTGCGGAATGCATCATGTGCCGCTCCAAGATCAAGATCATCAAACGCCTTTCCAAGTACATCACCCCTCAGATCAAAACTCTGATCGTTTGTATCATTCTGTCCCTGATCACCACCGCCATGTCTCTGGTGCCCCCCACCATTACGGGCTTCATCGTGGACGTGGTCTTCGGAACCAGCGAAAAATCCAACATCGGGATCCTCAATACCATTGCGGATATGGTGGGGCCCGATACCATGCGTCTGCTCTTTACCATGATCGCCTGCCTGCTCTTTACCTATATTCTGCAGTACGGCATCGGTATCGTGCGCTCCTATCTGATGCGTACGGTGGGTGATAAGGCAGTCGCGGCTCTTCGAAGCGATATTTACCGCAAGGCGCAGTACCTGCCCATGAAGTTCTACGACAAGACCTCCACGGGCTCGGTCATCAACCGCATCGCCAGCGACTCCTCCACCCTGCAGCAGTTTATGCTCCGCATCACCCAGGAAGCGGTGGTGCACGCCTTCCAGCTGGTGGGCATCGTCATCATCATGATGACTCTGAACCCCCATCTGACCCTGCTGTCGCTGATCCCCGTTATTTTCATCGTCATCGCCACCCGTATCTTCTCCAAGAAGATCCATCCCTACTACCGCCGCATCTGGCGCAGATGGTCCTCGGTCTTCTCCACCCTGTCCGACACCATCCCCTGCATCCGCGTAGTCAAATCCTTCACGGGCGAGGAGCGCTCCGCTCAACGCTTTGAGGAAAAGAACAACGATTGGCTGCAGATGGATCTGAAGATCGGTAAGCTTGCAACCTCCTTCCCCCAGATCATCTCCTTCATGGTCACCTGCGGATCGCTGATCATCTGGGGCTTCGGCGGAACCAAGGTGCTGGAGGGAGATCCCGCCTACTCTGCGGGATTGATCGTATCCTTCATCTCCTACGCCTCCATGTTCTACAACCCCGTCACCTTCTTCGCCAACCTGTCCGACTCCTTCCAGGGCGCTCTGGCATCCACCGAAAAGATTCTGGACATTCTGGAGGCAGAGCCCGAAACCCACGCGGAATCCCACGTGGTTCCCGACAAGCTGGAGGGCAAGATCGAATTCTTGCACGTGGGCTTCTCCTTCGACCGCTCCAAGAAGGTGCTGGACGACGTGACCGTCACCATCAACCCCGGCGAGGTAGTCGGCATCGTGGGAACCACGGGCTCGGGCAAATCCACCCTGGTCAACCTGCTGATGCGCTTCTACGACGGCTACTCGGGCGAAATTCTGGTGGACGGACACAACATCAAGAACTTCGACCTGTCTGCCTTCCGTGCCCAGATCGGATACGTGCAGCAGGAGCCCATGATGTTCAGCGATACCATCTTCAACAACATTGCCTACAGTAACCCCGACGCCACGGTGGAGGAGGTCCTTCACGCGGCGGACGTTGCAAACGCTCACGAATTCATCGCGCGCCAGCCCGATGCCTACGACACGGTTCTGGGCGAACGGGGCGTGGGTGTTTCGGGCGGTGAAAAGCAGAGAATCTCCATCGCCCGCGCGGTGCTGAAGTCTCCCTCCATCCTCATTTTCGACGAAGCCACCGCCGCCGTTGACTCGGAAACCGAGCATCTGATCCAGGAAGCCATTGACCGCCTCATCGCGGGCAAGACCACCCTGATGATCGCCCACAGACTTTCCACCCTGCGCCGCGCCAACCGCATCATCGTGGTGGACGGCGGTAAGATCATCGAGAACGGTTCCCCCGAGGAGCTGATGGCTCTGAAGGGTAAGTATTACAAGCTGGTTCAGATCCAATCCATGACCGCAGACGCGGAACGCATGCGCGAGGAGGAACGTCTATGAGCAACGGGACCAAGGAACGCCGCTTTGTCAGCGGCAACGACCGCATCACCGTATACGAGAACAATCTGATCACCCTGACCTTTGAAGACGGGACCGCCGTCGAACGGCTGGAGCCCCGCCGCCTCTTCCCCGTCAATCTGCTTTCGTCTTATATTACCCTGCTGGACAAGGAAGGGCGGGAGATCGCGGTGATCCGCGAGCTGACCGATCTGGACAAGGATTCCCGTGAGATCATCCGCAGAAGTCTGGAGGATTACTATCTGGTTCCCCATATTCTCCGCATCGTCACCGTCACCGAGAAATACGGCACCCTCCATTGGAAGGTGGAGACCGAGCGCGGAATCAAGGAATTCGATATCCGCAACCGCAACCACGATATCCGCATCAACAAGGACGGATGCGTGCGGGTGCGCGACTCGGACGACAACCGCTACGTGATCCCCGACTATAAGAGGCTGGACAAGCACAGCCGTAACTACCTGATCTCAGATCTGTAATTGCATAAAAAAGAGAAGGTTCAAGCAGATCTTGAGCCTTCTCTCCTTTTTTCGGTCAAAACCGTTTACCGCTCCGAAAGATCGGTGATCTCATCGCTCATGGGTCGGAACAGCAGAGAAACCGTCCAGACCCCGGCGATGCCCACCAGCGTGAAAACGATGCGGGTCAGAAGCGCTCCCGAGCCACCCAGAGCCCAAGAGACGGCGTCAAAGCCGAAGAGACCCACGCTGCCCCAGTTCAGAGCGCCCACGGTCACCAGAAGAACGGCGAGCTTATCAATGACAGACATTCGAAATTCCTCCATCCGTAATAAAAATGAAACAGAAAACCCTTGCAAAGAAACGGTTTCTTCCCACAGTTTTTCCCCTGTGGCGCAAAATATACACATTTGACGAAAAAATACGGTTGACAAACCGAGAAAAAAATAGTATAATAAAGAGGATAAGAGCAATCCTCATTCGCAAAGAAAGGACAGGGAAGAACGATGAAACAACGGTTATGGTCATTGGCGTTGGGGCTGGTGCTGATCTTGGCGGCGCTTTCCGCCTGTACCCCCGCAGACCCCGCAACGAATACGGGCTCCGACGACGCTCCCGATTACGATCCCCTGCCCTTCATCCGGTTGGAGCAGACCTACGAGACCGAGGTCACGTCCAAGGAGGGCTTCTTGGTGGTGACCTTCAAGAACAATTCCACCTGCACCGTCATCACGGGAGACACCTACAGCATCACCCTGAACGATGCCGTTGCCAAAACGGGTTCGGTCAAATCCTATAACTCCCTGGCAGGCACGGGGCTGAATCTGTCCCTGGGGCTGACCGACGCCCAATGGGCAGAGGGAAAGAATCAATATCTGGTCTCGGTTCCCTACACCGCCATTCTGTCCGACGGAAGCCGTGTGAGCGGGGTTGCCACCTGTACGGTCACCGTGAACCACGAGGTCGCGCCTCCCCCTCCGCCGCAGGACATTCTCAAAACGCCCATCGAAGAGCTGAACGCCGAAAAACAGCAGGAGCTGGCGCAATATCTCTTTGAAAATTATCTCCCCTGCAGCTTCGGGCTCTACGATTCCCCCGAAAAGATCACCTCCGCCTCCGTTTGGGCGTCCATCGAAGCGCTGAACAGCAAGATCGACGGGGACACCTCGGAAGCCACCCGAACGCTGGCGGACGCCACGGCAAAAGCCGCCCGCTATTATCCCAACGCCACCTTCAACCCCGAGGAGGTCAGAGTGTATAACAAAAACACGCAGACCTTCATGGGCGTGGCAATGCCGGTACAACCCTTGGAATGCATTCTCCTTTCCTTCGAGATCAAGGACGGGCAGATCACCCTCTATTACGAGGATAAGCCCGACACCACCGACCCCGAGGCGGAGATCATCACATACGCAACGACCCTGAAAAACAGCACCGAAGAAGGCTATTTCTCCTTCGTCTCCTCGGTCCGCACCGACGCTGTGGGGTAAAACATCAAAACAAAGAAAAGAGAACGAACCATGAATTCCATCGAATTTGCACGCACCCTCTTCACCCTCCGCATGGAGCGCAAGCTGACCGTGGAGGAATTGGCGGAAGCCATGAACGTGGCGCCCGGAGTGATCTGTGAATGGGAATGCGCCAAGACCTCCCCCTCTCTGGACACCATGAACAAGCTGGCAAAATTCTACGGCATCCCCCTGGATGAGATCATCCGCAACCCCAAGCCCAAGGAGATCCCCAAGGTGGAAGCAAAGCCCCTGGAGGAACCCGAGACCTCGCCCGAAGAGGCTCCCGCACCCGAAGCCGTTCCCGCAGCGGAGTCCATCCCCGCAGGCGGCAGACGGGGCAAGAAGCGCAAGGTTGCCTTCTGGGAGATCCTGATCATTATCCTTCTCCTCGCCATCATCGGAGCCGCAGTCTTCTTCCTGTTCCGTCCCGACCTGTTCCCCCTGCCCGACAGCGCGGTCATCGACGGAATCACCAATCTTCGCATCTGAACGAATTCGTCGGAGCCGTCCCGCAAAGGTGGGATGGCTCCGAAAAAATTCAGAATTATGTTACATCCCACCGCTTGCTTTTTTTGAAAAAGTGTGGTATACTATGTAACGTAATCTAAGGAGACATAGCTCAGCCGGTCAGAGCGCTCGCTTCACATGCGAGAGGTCAAGGGTTCGAACCCCCTTGTCTCCACCAAAAAATCCGCATTCGCAGAATGCGGATTTTTTTATCCAAGCCGCAGGCTTGGCATATCATCACCGCACGAAGTGCGGTGCATATCATCAGCCCCTTTGGGGCTGCATCTCATCACGCGCCAGCGTGCATCTACCTGCGGCTTGATGATATACAATGCTGCGCATTGATGATATGCAAGGCTTTGCCTTGATGATATACACGCCGTTGGCGTGATAGAGAAGCGAGAATGTGAAGCGTTGTTACCTTGTTTTGAAAAGCATGTTAGAATACTCTCAAATGGAGTGATTGCATGGCTAAAAACTATTTATTGATATTTTCCGAACAGCTGGCAACGGAAATCGAACTGCTCTGTCAAAGAATGAAAGCCCCTTCTAACACAGTTTTCCAAATTCGTAAGAGTTCAAGTAGCGTATATGCAAATATCCGTGAAGCTAATTACGGTCAGAGCAAGGCAGATATGCTTTCAAAGTTTGAAATTGCGCTCAAGGAATGCAGCGAAACGGAAGGCTGGCTGCAGCTGTTATATAAAACAAACGGGATCAATGAAGAAACGTATAAAAATTTGCGAAATCTTTGCGGGCGAATCAGACGAATATTGATTGCAAGCTGTAAAACCCTAAAAGAGAACGCAAAATAAAACAGGCAACGCACGAGCATATTAGGCTTTTTTGAATGATGTTTGCCTTCGGCAAATGATGACGGCTACGCCCAATGATGTTTGCTGCGCGAATGATGCGTGGCTTCGCCACATTTGGAGGCAAACATCGCATCATTGCGACCAAAGGGAGCAACATCATATTTGCGAAGCAAATGCATCATATCGCCGCAGGCGATGCATCATTTGACATATCGAGGATTTTGTGATATAATAAAAAAGAAAGGTGGTGGGCACAAATGGGAACAAAACTCATAGCCGATATTAGATTGTTCGAATCGGATGTACCCAATACAAACGGGAATCCTACTCCACATTACATAGGCAAAATATATCAATATGACCACATGGAATGTTTGGATGTAATTCAACGCCTCCTGTTTCTTTTACGTCACCGCGGTTTCGGATTTGATGACTTTGATCACTTGTATTTGAATTTTACGCCGTGTATTCCTCACGGTGAGGTGTGTGATGTCAATCGCTACAATATCAGAGAATTTTCTTGGTATCATTATGTGGACATAGGTTGCGATGCACAGATTTTTAACCATTTATCGCTTGAAGAGAAAAACTTATTCATTTTGGAATCCGCAAAAAAAGCTTCGATACTAAAAGCACCGGAAGATCAAGCGAAACTCTTTGAAATCACTTTTGATGAGGTTATTCAAAACGGAGAGCAATTACTGTTACCATACAAGCAAAAAGATAATCAAAATTATATTGTGGAAATATTTACTCGTATTACCGATGAAGTGTCATTTATTCCCTTGATTCGAGTAACGGATAAAAATGGAGTATTACGAGCAGAACAAGAGCTTCGCTCCTATGGGCGAGATGAATTCATTTTCCAAATAGGAACGATAACCATTGGAAAAACTTCTGTACGAATTGTTCCGCGAAAAAGCCACTATGCCGATTATTATGATTTAACACCTATAAAAATCGAGTGGTGAGTTGACCTTTTCTTCACAAAAAATCCGCATTCGCAGAATGCGGATTTTTTTATCCAAGCCGCAGGCTTGGCATATCATCACCGCGCGAACCGCGGTTACGTTGTTCCGTCAGGACCCCAAAGCCTTGCTTCGGGGTTTCTTTTTTTGCGCGAGCGCCTCTCTTGTACGTAGGAGGAAGCCGCCTTGACAATTTGGAGACTTTGTGATATAATGAATTCAGAAACGGCTTTGTTCCGATTGCGAAAGGATACCGCTATGTCGATCTGTTTTCAACCCGAAGCCCGCGTGTTCACGCTGCAAACCGCAAGCAGCACCTATCAAATGAAGATCAGCGATCACGGTCATCTGTTGCATCTTTACTACGGTGCACGTCTCTCCGATGCCGATCTTTCCTATCTGATCCCGCGGACGATCCGTAGCCACGAATCCAATCCTGCCGAGGCAGGGGAGGATCGCATCTATTCGCTTGCCGCCTACCCGCAGGAGTTTTCCTCCAACGATGCGGGCGATTACCGCATTCCGTCCATCGAGCTGCAGAATGCCGACGGAAGCTATGCCTTTGTCGGGAAATACCGCTCCCATCGGATCCTGCCGGGCAAATATCGCCTCTCCTCGTTGCCGACGCTTTACGCCGACGAGAAAGAGCGGGCAGACACCCTGGAGATCCTTTTGGAGGATGAGATCACGCACGTGCAGGTCAAGCTTCTGTACGGCGTTCTGGAGGCGCGCGACGTGATCACCCGCGCAACGGTGCTGGTCAACGGCGGCGACACTCCGATCCGTCTGGAGCGCCTGCTTTCGGCAAACCTGGATTTTATGACGTCGGACTTTGATATGATCGAGTTCTTTGGGCATCATCACATGGAGCGTCAGACCGATCGCCACCCGCTCCCCCACGGCATTTGTGAGATCGGCTCCTTCCGCGGTGCGTCGGGGCATTTTCACAACCCCTTTGCCGTGATCTGCGAGCACGGCACCGACGAGGATCACGGAGCGGCGTACGGATTTGCGCTGATGTACAGCGGGAATTTCATGTTTGCCGCCGAGGTCGACGGTTACAGTCAGACCCGCGTTGCGATGGGCTTGCACCCCAAGCAATTTTCCTTTTCGATCGCCCCCGATGAGTGCTTTGAGGCGCCAGAGGTGGTGATGAGCTACTCGGCATCGGGGCTTTCGGCGCTCACCCACGCCTACCACGACGTCTTCCGCAACAACGCCTGC
>JAFPBP010000100.1 GCA_017424085.1 Clostridia bacterium | reverse complement strand
GGACTGGGGCATCCGCACCTACGATCTGCGGGTCACCGTTCCCAACCGTGATTTTCTGCCCAATCCCGCTATGCATACCATCGAGCATCTCTTTGCCGTCCATGCCCGCAACGGGGCGATGGGGGAGAAGGTCATTTATTTCGGACCCATGGGATGCCGCACGGGCTTCTATCTGCTTCTGATCCACGCCACCGATGCGGAGGCTGTGGATCTGATCCGCGAAACCTTTGAATTTATTGCCTCGTACGAGGGCGACGTTCCCGGAACGAGCGAGAAGGAATGCGGGAATTATCGGGAGCATGATCTTCCCGAAGCCAAGCGAATTGCGTCGGAATACCTGAACGTGATCCGAGGTTGGACTGCCAACGATCTTTCTTATTGACAAACTTGTAAATTTAATCGGAAATTTTGGGGAATTTTCTTCTGTTCTTCGGGAAAGATGAGAATTCCCCTTGCTTTTTTCTCATTTTTATTATATAATATAAAGAGTATATATTTCCTTACGCGGAGAACTTCGCGTGAAGGTGTTTTTGTATGGTTTTTTGGAGGTTCTATGTCATTACGACCCGAGGAGATGCAGGAAACAAAGCGTGTGGGACGTTCCCTTTGGACCGTGCTCCTGCTTCCCTTCCGTGCTATAGCGAAGCGTTACGCAGCCCTTCACAGGCGGCGTATGCGCCGTTACCGTGAGGCGTTCCGCCATTCCACGGTCCGTAGTTCCACGCTTTCTTACAAGCTGGTTCAGCTTCTTAAACGCGGCGTTCTGTATCTGAGGGCGGTCCTTTCGTCCTTCTTTTCTTTCATTGCACCTGCGATCCTTCCCACGATTGCCTGCATTCTCGTCTTTGGCTGCATTTGGTTCTCTTCTCGATATACCGTTGCCCTTGCCGTCGAGGTGGGGGACGAGATCGTCGGTTACGTTTCCGATTCCGAGGATTTCCGTCGCATCAGCGATATGGTTGAGGCTCAAGTGACGAACGAAAGCCTTGAGCAGACCGGCAGTGAGCTTTATCTTGTTGAGTCCCTCTACGGGTTGCGTTATGCCATCATTCCTCGGGATGAATTCACCTCTGAGGAGCAGCTTTACAATTCCCTTTACGCAATGGCGTCCGAGTATACCCGCTATTCGTACGGCTTATTTTTGGACGGTGAATTGATCGCAACGAGTAAGGATTCCACGGAGCTGAACAGTGTTCTTACCAAGATCCTGTCGTATTATGCGATGGATCCCTCCCGTGACGAGCTTGAGATTCTGAATATCGTTGAAATCGTCAAGGGAGAATATCCCGCATCTTACGATCTCGGCTACGATCGGATTCTAGATCTGTTCCGTCTCGGAAGCAATTTGCGCGTTTATACCGTAAAGGCAGGGGATTCTCTGGAGAGCATTTCCGAAGCTACGGGGGTCTCTGTTCCCGTGATTTGTCTGATGAACGGGATCGATCCCTCCGACGGTGTTTATGAAGGACGCTCTGTTGTGTACGGAACCCCTTACCATCAGCTTGCCGTGAAAAACACCTTAACCGTAACCTACGCTGAGGTTGTGGAATTTGAGACCGAATATCTCTACTCCGACCTGTATTTCGAGGGAACGCTTTCCGAAGCGGGAGACGGGGAGAATGGTCTGTATCAGATCGTGACGCAGCAGATCTACGTGAACGGAAAGGTGTCCTCTTCCACGGAGATCTCCCGCACCGAGATCAAAGCCCCCGTTGCGGCGAAGGTGCTGATCGGAACCAAAACCTACGCGCCGTCGGGTAAATTTCTGTTCCCCCTGCAATCGTATTCCTATGTATCCTCCCGTTTCGGTTGGCGCTGGCTGCGCGGTGTCCGTAATTTCCATCGCGGCTATGACATTGCCGCTGCGTACGGAACCCGCATTTATGCCGCGGACGACGGTGTGATCAAGGAATTCGGATATGAGGAACGGGGCCTTGGTTGGTTCGTTCGTATCGATCACGGCAACGGCGTGGAATCGATTTACGGACACGCTTCATCCCTTTCCAAAAAACTGAAAAAAGGATTGAAGGTATCCCGTGGCGACGTGATTGCCTATGTGGGCAGCACGGGCAACAGTACCGGAAATCATTTGCATTTTGCATTATATCTCCCCGCAACAAAGACTTATTTCGACCCCGAACCATATATTGATTTTTGAGGTGTTCGTTTTGGAAAAGTTTATCATTCACGGCGGCCGTACCCTCGAGGGATGCGTTACGGTCAGCGGCAGTAAAAACTCTGCCGTCGGGATCATTCCCGCCACCGTTCTGGTTAAAGGAGCCTGTGTTCTGGATAACGTTCCCGAGATCAGTGACGTATTTTTGCTTTTTAAGATTCTTCGTTCCATGGGGGCTGAGGTAACTCAGCTTTCCAAATCGACCTACCGCATCGATTGCTCTACCGTCACCGAGCCTGTGGTGAACGATTGCGAGTCGGTAGGAAAGATGCGTGCGTCGTATTACCTTATCGGCGCGTTGCTCGGGCGCTTCGGCTCTGCTAAGGTCGGGCTTCCCGGCGGATGCGATTTCGGCTCCCGTCCCATTGACCAGCATATCAAAGGGTTTGAAGCCATGGGTGCGAAGGTCGTTATGGACCTTGACGACCGCTGTGTGACTGCCGAATCCGACGGGCTGAATCCCGCATCGGTCTATTTTGATATCGTCAGCGTCGGCGCTACCGTCAACGTGATGCTTGCCGCCGTGGGAGTCAACGGCCGCGTTACCATCGAGAACGCCGCCAAGGAGCCCCACGTGGTTGATATTGCGAACTTCCTCAACGCCATGGGTGCCGATATTAAGGGTGCGGGTACCAACGTGATCCGCATTAACGGTGGACGAGAGCTTCGGGGCGGACGGTATGAGGTTGTACCCGATCAGATCGAAGCGGGTACCTATATGGTTGCCGCCGCTATGGCAGGTGGGCGCGTGGAAGTGAAAAACGTGATCCCCAAGCATATGGAATCCATATCCGCCAAGCTGGAGGAAGCTGGGGTCGGAATCGAGGAGTTGGACGATTCCATCATCGTTACCCGATTCGACCGCCCCACGCGGATCAATATCAAAACGCAGCCCTATCCCGGCTTCCCCACCGACATGCAGGCTCAGTTTGCCGCTATGCTGACCGTGGCGCAGGGAACCTCCGTGATCACCGAGGGCGTATTGACGTAGATAGGATCTCCGTAGCCGTTGAGCTCCCACAGACCCGGTACGGGCATC